>CAZMOG010000011.1:0-37919 GCA_964567845.1 uncultured Odoribacter sp.
TGACAACAAAGATATAGATTTTTATTTATCCCCACACCTTTTTGCTACTGAGCCACTATTCCCTTTCATATCAGCATACTATGTCCTAAACCAAATAGATATAATATATAGGAGACCGGATCAAAAATTACTTTTGCCCCGGCCTCCTATATATACAGTATCTTTTAATTCTTTTCGATACTTTGATTAATCTCTTCGTCACTAAGTTCGTAGTTGACAAGATTACCTGCAAGGTATTGATCATACGAAGCCATGTCAATCAAGCCGTGTCCAGATAGGCAGAATAGTATTACCTTCTCCTCTCCGCTCTCTTTACACTTCAAAGCTTCGTTAATAGTTGCCGCAATTGCGTGACATGATTCGGGAGCAGGAATAATTCCCTCGCATTGTGCAAACAGACATCCTGCCTTGAATGTGTCAAGCTGCTTTATATCAACAGCCTCCATAAGGTTATCTTTGAGAAGTTGTGATACAATCACACCTGCACCGTGGTAACGCAAACCTCCGGCATGAATGTTTGCAGGGGCAAATTTGTGTCCCAACGAGAACATTGGCAATAGTGGAGAGTAACCTGCTTCATCGCCAAAGTCATACATGAATTTTCCTTTGGTCAATTTTGGGCACGATGCCGGTTCGGCTGCAATGAAGCGAGTCTTCTTGCCCTCTAAAATGTTATGACGCATAAAAGGGAATGCAATTCCTCCAAAGTTAGATCCACCTCCGAAACATCCGATAACCATGTCGGGGTATTCGCCAGCCATGGACATCTGTTTCTCTGCCTCGAGTCCGATAACTGTTTGGTGTAGAGTTACATGATTAAGAACTGATCCCAGTGTGTATTTACAATTTGGGGTGGTTTTTGCCAATTCGATTGCTTCTGAAATGGCTGTTCCCAATGAACCCTGATGGTTAGGTGTTTTGGTCAAAATGTCTTTTCCTGCTCTTGTTGACATTGATGGCGATGGTGTTACCTGTGCGCCGAATGTCTGCATAATGCTTCTGCGGTATGGCTTCTGCTCATAGCTGATTTTTACCTGATATACTGCAGCTTCAAGACCAAAAACCTTTGCAGCGTATGAAAGGGCGGCTCCCCATTGTCCTGCACCGGTCTCGGTGGTAATGTTTGTTACTCCCTCTTTTTTGCAATAGTATGCCTGTGCAAGGGCTGAGTTTAATTTGTGAGAACCAATAGGGCTTACACTCTCGTTTTTGAAGTAGATATGAGCAGGAGTTCCCAATGCTTTTTCCAATCCGTATGCACGTACCAATGGAGTGCTACGATAATATTTGTAGTATTCGCGCACCTCTTCTGGAATCTCAATCCAGGCGTCGGTTGTATTAAGCTCC
Organism: uncultured Odoribacter sp.; assembly: GCA_964567845.1. Lineage (GTDB taxonomy): Bacteria > Bacteroidota > Bacteroidia > Bacteroidales > Marinifilaceae > RGIG9079. The sequence goes on from CAZMOG010000011.1 coordinate 1,348, forward strand.
TGTCTTGAAAGTTCCTCTGAGAAAATAGGATACAGATCTTCTGGTTTTAACGGCTCTTTTGTTGCCGGATTCAGTGGAGGCATGGGTTTGGTAACCATATCCGCTTGAATATTATACCAGTGGGTTGGTATCTCATCCTCGGTTAAAAGGAATCGTTTTTGTTTATTGTTAGCCATAAATTTAATAGTAAAAGTAAAAATAGTTAAATGTGAAGACAAAGTTATAGGCTTTAATTATTAATTCCTATATTTCTCTTCGTTTTTTTCTTCGAGCATATCCATATAACTTGCGTAGCGTGATTCACTAATTTGGCCATCTTCAATAGCTTGTAAAACGGCACATCCTGGTTCGTGAGTGTGTGAACAGTTGTTGAACTTGCAACTGTCTGACACTTTGAAGATTTCCGGGAAGTAGTGGGGAAGCTCCTCTTTGGTCATATCCACCATCCCCAAACTTCTGATGCCCGGGGTATCGATCAGACTTGTACTATTTGGCAAATCAAACATCTCTGCAAAAGTGGTTGTATGTTTGCCGGAATCGTGAGCCGATGAAATCTCACCTGTTTTTAGGTTTAATTCCGGAGCCATAGCGTTAATCAATGTTGATTTTCCCACACCGCTCTGGCCTGAAAAAACCGATGTTTTCCCCTCAATGAAAGCGAACAGCTCCTTGACTCCGATACCGGTCTCGCCCGATACCTTTATGCAGGGGTAACCAATCTTTTCGTACATATAAATCAGAGCATCGAGATATTCAAGTTCATCTTCATTGTAAATGTCGATTTTGTTGAATATCAGCAATGCCGGAATGGAATAGGCCTCGGCCACAGCCAGAAATCTGTCAATAAATACGAGCGAGGTTTCCGGATGGCTGATAGTGACAACCAATGTTGCCAAATCTACATTTGCAGCCAAAATATGGGCCTCTTTCGATAGGTTTACAGATTTGCGGATAATATAGTTTCTGCGCTCGGCAATTTTGGTAATAACCCAATCCTCGCCACTTTGCTCAGCCTCGACAATATCGCCCACGGCAACGGGGTTCGTGAGACGTATTCCCTTCATTCGGAATTTGCCACGAATCCTGCACTCGGCTGTTGCTCCGTCAGGAAAACGGACCAAATACCAGCTGCCTGTCGATTTTATTACCTTTCCTTGCATAATCGAGCACAAATTTAGTAATAATATAGTACCTTTGTACCATAAATAAGGTAGAATTGTAAAATGAAATTAGTTATTGCAACAAACAACCATCACAAACTTGTTGAGATTCAGGATAAACTACAGGGAGTTTGCGAGGTGATGAATTTATCTCAAATATCTTGTAATCAGGATATTCCCGAGGATGGCGATACCTTTGAAGCTAACGCTTTGCAGAAGGCGGAATATGTGGCAGAGCATTATGGATATGACTGTTTTGCCGATGATTCAGGACTTGAAGTTGATGCTTTGGGAGGCAGGCCGGGAGTATTTTCGGCACGTTATTCGGGTCAGGATAAGGATTCCGAGAAGAATATGGACAAAGTTCTGATGGAGTTGGAGGGTGTTGAGAATCGCAAAGCCCGATTCAGAACGGTAGTTGCATTGGTGTCGAATGGCGAAAAACATCTGTTCGAGGGGGTAATCGAGGGAACAATTCTTACCGAGCGTCATGGAGCCGGCGGTTTTGGATATGATCCTATCTTCAAACCGGACGGTTATGATTGCACCTTTGCGGAGATGAGTTTGGAGGAGAAGAACAAAATTAGCCACAGGGCGCAAGCAATCGAAAAGCTTTGTCTTTTTTTGAAAAACCTGAAGTAGGCAACAATGGAAGTTGTTAGGGGATTTCTGTTAAAGGTGGTGCCATATACCGAGTTGCAGTCAATTGCCTATTTTTTTACCCGTGAAGAGGGTTTTATGGCAATGATAACTTCGGTGGCAAACAATAGACGAAAGCCCATTTTGCCTGTAATGCAACTCTGCGAGGTAGAGTTCTTGCGTAACAGTCGTGGCGGTTTGCATAAAGCAGGGGTTATTGCCCCGATAAATAAGGCTTCGAACCTTAATTTCGATATTGAGCGAGGCACCTATGCCCGTTTATGGGGGAATATGTTGGCAACACTGTTGCGTGAGCAACATGTCGATGAGAATCTATTCGAGTACATAGAGCGTTCGGTAGAGTTGTTAGAGGGGTGTAGTGGAAGTTTTGTAAATGTAACATTGCTGTTTTGGATAAGAATGGCAGCCCTTTTGGGAATAAAGCCGAGTTGTGACAATTACGAAACAGGAATGTTATTCAACTTGGAGACTGGTGAATTTGTTGAAAACAGGGCGTATGTAGGCGGAATGGTTGTAACCGGTCCGAATATAGCCGGGGCAATATATAAATTCTCATCTATCCCGGTAGAGAGGGTGGGTGGATTAAAAATAAATTTTAAAAGTTTTGAAACTTTGCTCGAAACTATGATGCGCTATTATGAGCGTCATTTTGCAGTAAAGTTTAATAGAGGGGAGATAGGGCTAATATTGGAGATATTGCGCGAGTGATTGTAAAGCAAATTAGGGGTTTGGTCAATAAACTAAAGCCCTTAAGTGTTGTCTTATAGTTTATCGTGGTGTGAAATGGAATGAATCGGCAAGCGAAATGGATATAAAAATTAAAAATCTGAACAAAATATACGGCGACGGATATCACGCTCTTCGTGATTTGAATTTGACAATTCAGCCGGGAATGTTTGGCCTGTTGGGGCCCAATGGAGCGGGAAAAACAACCCTCATGAAAATTATGACCTTAATGCATGAGGCAAGTAGCGGAACTATCCTTTTTGATGATTTTGACATCAGAAAGCATAGAAAGGAGATTCGTTCTGTATTGGGATATTTGCCACAGGATTTCCGTTTCTTCGAGAAGTTGAAGACATGGGAGTTCCTTGACTATGGAGCCGGTTTGGCTGGTTTAAAGGGCAGTAAACGTAAGGAGATTGTCGATGAGTTGCTTAGAAAGGTTGGTCTTTTTGAGGTGCGTGACCGTTGGGCAAACCGTTTGTCTGGAGGAATGAAACGCCGTTTGGGAATTGCTCAGGCGATTGTTGGAAATCCAAAGGTTATTATTGTCGATGAGCCAACTACTGGATTGGATCCGGAGGAGCGTATCCGTTTTAGAAATATTCTTTCCGATGTGAGCGATGAGGATGTGGCTATTATTTTGTCAACCCATATTGTTGGAGATATTAGTAGTTCATGTAAGAAATTGGCATTGTTGAACAAAGGAGAGTTGAAGTTTGAGGGTTCGCCCGATGATATGATTAGAATATCGGAAGGTAAGGTATGGGAGATTTTTGTTACTGACAAAGAGTTGGCAAACATTAAGGAGAAATTCCCAATTATATCAACAATTCCATCTGAAGGAGGTTGGGAGATACAGATTGTTTCCGAGAATCCTGAAGGCTATTCAGCAAAACCTATCAATCCAAACATTGAGCATGCTTACGTCTATTTTATGGACTTCTTGCTTAAGGATAAGATGGAGATGTATTCCGAAACAGCAGGAAGCGATTTGTTTGTGTAATTTAAGGTGGTAATAGAATATGGAGTGGCATAATATAAACGTAAATGCGAGGTATGAGGTAAAACTCTTGACGCGAAGCGGTTTGTTCCGAACTTTCTCACTATTGGCGATAGTTGGAATAAGTATTGCGTTGTTGATGAACAATACCTCAATGATTAATCGTTGGGAGGGCTCGTGGGCAGCTTCGGCTCTAACTTCATTAATCCCGTTTACCGCAACCTACTATTATACAGTGGCACAGGCGGTTATTTTGATATTCCTGGCAGGAACATTCTTGAAAAAAGGTCAAAAACTTGACACAACCGAGGTGTTGATGGTGCGTCCAATGAGTAACTCTGATTATATTCTTGGAAAGGTACTGGGAATAGCAGAGGTATTTATTGGCATAAATGTAATAATACTTGTAATAGCCGGATTCTTGAATGCCTTTGTGAATCAAAGCCCATTTAGTGTATTCCCCTATATCTTCTACTTGTTAACCATTTCAATACCAACCTTGGTATTTATGCTTGGTTTGTCTTTTATGTCGGTAAATATATTTAAGAATCAGGCCGTTACCTTTATTATCTTGTTGGGAGTGGTTGGAATAGATATAGTCTATTTGACTGATAAATGGTATGGTGTTCTGGATTTGACCGGTTGTGCAATACCTGCAATTTTTTCTGATTTGACCGGTATGGCAAATATGGGTGCTTTCTTGACACAGCGTTTGTGCTATTTGGTAATAGGAATAGGTTTGTTATTACTGACAATTGCATTTGTGGACAGATTACCTGAACGTAAGAGCAGTAAGCGGATGCAACTGTACATGGGAATGATTGTTTGTATGCTGGGTATAATGGTAGGTGTCTTTTATGTTGCACAACATAATGCTCAGACTCATGTGCGCAATAGATATATTGCAACCTTTAAGCAGTATGCTTACCAGCCGGTATTGAATACCATAAAGAGTGATATTACCGTATCGACAGGTCGTAACCATCTTGATGGTCAGGCAACAATGATAATAATAAACAATAATTCAGAGGATGCGTCTGAAATTACGCTCTATTTGAATCCGGCTCTGCAAATTTCTGAAATAAGCGAGGCTTCGAATATTGTCGAGTTTGTGCGTGATAATCAGGTCGTATTGGTAAAAAGAGCATTGGCTGCAGGCGATACAATAACACTGGATGTAAAGTATAGCGGAGGAATTGACGAGCGTGTATGTTATGCCGATGTGGTTCAGGATTGGATAGACTCGACCAAGAGTGAGTCAATTCAGCACTACGGAAAACATTACGCTTACCTTGATAGCAAGTGTGTATTGTTGACCCCCGAGGTCATTTGGTATCCGGTAACAATTGCACCATCGAATCCGTTGGCAAAATATCACATTTCGCGCGATTTTACCCGATACACTCTAAAGGTCGAGAATAGAAAGAATCGCGAGATTGTATCTCAAGGATTCCCTATTGCAGATTCTGTATATACCACCTTTAATAATCTTTATGATTTGTCTGGAATCTCATTGGCTATCGCTGATTACGAGAAACGCTCAATCAATGTTGACAATATAGATTATGAGGTGTATAACTTTAGAGGTAATGACTTCTTCTCGAAACACTTTACCCATATACAGGACACTCTTCCTGCATTAATACGTGATATTATGGGAGATCAGGAGAGTAAGTTCGGAGTTGCATACCCATTCGATAAGCTGGCATTTATTGAGACTCCGGTACATTTTACATCTTATCCGAGAACTTGGAAAGGTAATGCCGAGTTTATCCAGCCGGAATTGGTCTTTGTTCCTGAGCGGGGAGTTACATTGAATATGGATTTCGATGCCGAGGCAACAAGAATCAAGGAGTGGAGTTCAAGATCTCAAAGTTTACCCGATGAGGAGACAATGGAGTCTCAACTCTTTACCAACAGCTTTGTAAGAATCTTTACATCAGAAACTTCACGTCAGCGTAGAAATTGGGAGCAACAGAGTGTGAATATGCATTCAATTGCGCCTCTTTTCTCGAATTTTACTCGATATATCTATTCATACGATTATCCTATTTTTGATATTGCATTAACCACGTTACAGACCCTTACATCGACCTCTACACAGACTCGTTTTTGGGAGGGAATTGTAAATAATAGACAACGAGCGAATCAATATTTGGAGGAGAATTCTTTCCAATACGCAACACGCGATACAACAATCAATCCTGAGATATTCTACGAGTTGTTAAAGTTAAAAACAGCTCAGTTGAGAATGTTTATATTGAGTAACATTTCAACGTCAGAGTTCGAAAATTTCTTGGACGATTTCTTCTTCGAGCATGAGTTCCAAAGAAGTAATGCAACCGATTTCATTCATGAGTTTAAAGTGAAATTTGGAGTAGATTTAACTCCATTCCTGGATGATTGGTACACGAAAGTTGTATCTCCCGAGATTATGACTGCCGATGTATATGCAAGTAAAGCGGAGTTTGACGATGCGACACAGTATATTGTTGAGTTTAAGCTTTACAATCCTTCAACATCCGATGCTATCATTACCGCTCAAATTGGAACCGGCGGAGGCGGTAATAGTGGAGGCTTCGGAGGTTTTGGTGGAGCCAGCGATGACAATACATATTACTACAATGTGCCGGCTGGAACAGCGTGGGCTGGAAGAATTCTTACCGAGGATCAACCATCCAATTTAGTGTTGAATTATAATATTGCCAAGAATCTTCCAACCACCAATACTATCTCTTTCTCAAAGATAGATATGGAGACCGATGATACAACTCATGGTTTTGTTCAGATTCCGGTAGAAGATTTCTCTACAACCTCGGATGGAGAGTATATCATTGACAATGAATCGCCGAATTTCCGTTTGATTTCGTCGAATGATAAGACCAAATTACAAGAGCTGTTAAATGCTACCGAGACTACCGACAAATATAACAATATGGAGTTCTGGCGAGCTCCATCGAAGTGGACATTGACCGCTGCCGATTATATGTACGGCGATGTAGCAAAATCTGCCTACTATAAACGTAAGGGTAGTGGAGCCAACGGAGCGGTATGGGAGTTCCATGTCGAGGAACCCGGAATTTACAATATTGAGATTTGGGTTGCTGCCAATAACTTTGGTCGACGCAGAAGTCGTGGAGCTCAGGAGCAATTCTATGTTGTAGAGTGTTCGGAGTGGAAAGAGAATATGGCGTTGAATTGGAACCGAACCGAGAGTGGATGGTACACATTGGGTACATTCGATTTGCCAACAGGAGTAACGACAGTAACTTTATCAGATAAAACAGAACGCCAGTTTGTAATTGCCGATGCAATCAAATTTGTAAAGGATGAGCGTAAGAGTGACTCTGGAAGTAATAGTAACAGACAAATATATAATGAATTATGAATAAGATAATCACTTCACTGTTTATTGCAAGCGCATGTATGTTTGCAGGGAATGTTAACGCACAGGAGATGTTGACATTGGAGGGAGCGTTGGAATATGCCTACGAGAACAGCCCCTCTCTAATACAAAGTAAATTATCAATGGAGCAGAGTGAGTTGAACTTGAAAGCTCAGCGAGCATCGTTGAAGACTCAGTTTAATTTGGATTTGAATGCATTCCAATACACTCGTCAGAACTCTTATGATAACTTTAACAGTCAATGGTTCTTGAACGAGAACATGACATCATCATTGTCATTGGGAATCTCGCAGCCAATCAAGTGGACCAACGGAACAATTTCGTTGTATAATGATTTTAGTTGGCAGAATGCAACCAGTCACTCAACAGGTAAGAGAACCAATTCGTTCCAGCATGACATGTCTTTACGAATTGATCAGCCTCTATTCCGTTACAACGAAATTAAGATGAATCTTCGTGAGTTGGAGTTGAGCTTGGAGAATGCGCAGATAAACTATGCAATGCAGCAGTTGAATATCGAGAGAAATGTTACAAGTGCCTTCTATCAGGTATATCAGAATCAGAAGTCTTTGGCAATTGCTCAGGATGAGTATGCAAACCAAAAGCAGAACTATGATATTATTAATAATAAGGTAAATGCAGGACTTGCAGCTAAAGAGGAGTTGTTCCAGGCTGAGGTAAACATGCTAACAAGTGAGTCAACAGTGAAGTCGGCAGAAATGTCATACGAAAGTTCAAAGGATTCATTCAAACAGATGTTGGGAATGGATTTGAACATCGATATTGTTGTTCTTCCGAATACCGAGGTTGAGCCGATTTCTGTTGATGCAAATTTGGCTGTTCAATATGCTTTGAAACAGAGAATGGAGTTGCGTCAGCACGAAATTACATTGGAGCAAGATATGTTTAGTATTATCCAGACAAAGGATAATAATGCATTCAGTGGTCAGGTATCTGCTAGAGTGGGATTGAACGCTTTGGGATATGACAATCCAAAAGGCATGTACGATGACATGACCGATAACGAGGTCGTTGGAATTTCATTCAGTATTCCAATCTTCGATTGGGGAGCAAGAAAGGCAAGAATCCGTTCTGCCGAGTTGAGAATGGAGTCTGATCAGATATCGTTTGATGAGGAGAAGAAGACCATTATGATCGATGTTAGACAGTTGTGTAGAAACATCCCAACGCTATTGGATCAGATTGAGATTAAGAAGAGAAGTATGGAGAATGCAGAGCTTACCTATCAGATTAACTTGATTAAGTATAGAAATGGTAATTTGACAGGTATGGATTTGCAGAATTATCAGAATCAGTTGACAAATGCTACAACCGATTATGCTAACGCAATAATTTCGTATAAGTTGGAGCTTCTGAATCTTAAGATTCAGACTTTGTGGGATTTCCAGAAGAATGAGTCAATTTTCCCAACAGAGTTGTTGTCTGGTAGCAGTAAGAAGTAGAAACAAATAAAATTAATATAAAATGAAGCATCTATTCAGAACAATTGGCATTTGCTGTGCCGGTGCACTATTTATAAGTTGCGGAAATTCCGGTTACAGCAGTTCATCCGAGACAGCAACTCCTGTCTATTTGACCGAGGTTGGAGTTCGTACAATCGAAGAGTTTATTACCACCACCGGAACAGCAAAGGCAGCTAAGAATATAGAGTTGTCGTCAGAGACCGAGGGTGCATACTATTTGCAGAAGAATCCTAAAACAGGAAAACCTTATCAGCTTGGTGATATGGTTGAAGAGGGAGCGGTTATCATTCGCTTGGAGAGCAAATCAGTTGAGAATGATATTGCCATAGAGAGTAAAAGACTGCAGGTTGAGATTGCTAAGAAAGAGCTTGAGGGTCAGAGAAGTTTGTTGGAGCAGGGTGGTGCTACCGAGCTTGATGTGAACAATGCCGAGAATACCTACCTTAATGCTCAAACCTCGCTCGAAAATGCCGAGATTTCTTTGAGCAAGATGTCAATTACTGCACCATTCAAAGGTGTTATTACGTCACTTCCTTACTATACACAGGGAATCAATGTAACATCGGGTAATGTATTGGTTCAGTTGATGGATTTCAGTACAATGTATCTTGAGGCTCAATTCCCAGAGAGTAATATGGAGTCTCTTGAGGTTGGTCAGGAGGTATATGTAACCAATTACAATATTAAATCGGACACTCTTCATGCAGAGTTGACACAGTTGTCTCCTGCTATTGACGAGACAACCAGAACCTTCAAGGGATTCATTAAGATTGACAACCCAGAAATGCTTCTTCGTCCCGGCATGTTTGCTAAGGCAGATATTATCTCGGAGCGTCGCGAGAATGTAGTGGCAATCAGAAAAGATTACATTACAATGCGTGGAGGTCGTCAGATTATCTTTACCGTTGAAAGAACAAATGCTGTCGAGAATGTGATTGAGACCGGTGTGAGCGATGAAAAGTGGGTTGAGGTAACCAAAGGTATCAGCGAGGGCGATAAGATTGTCAAGAGCGGATTTGAGTGGTTGAGAAACAGAAGTAAAGTTAAAGTAATGCAATAATGAAAGGAATTAGCTCATTTGCGGTTAAATATCCGGTAAGTGTCTTAATGATAACCCTTGGCGTCTGTTTGTTGGGTGTGATTTCATACTCGAAGTTGGGTACAGACCTTTTTCCGGATTTAAATAACCCTTCGCTATATATCGAATTGGAGGCCGGTGAGCGTCCACCCGAGGAGATAGAGAAACAGTTCGTCATCGGCATTGAGTCGCAGGTTGTGCGCCAAGATGGAGTAAAGAGTGTTTCCAGCGTTTGCAAGGTTGGTAGTGCACAAGTAACTGTTACGTACGATTGGGATCAAGATATGGACGAGGCCTTTCTTGATTTATCAAGGGCGGTATCACAATATTCATCAAACGATGAAATAGAGTCAATAACCGTGTCTCGTTACGATGCCAATGCAGAACCTGTTATTGAGATAGCATTGACCAATAATGACATTCAAGATATGAATGAGTTGCGCAAAATTGCTGATAACTATTTGCGTAGCGAGTTGGTACGACTTGATGGAATTGCCGATATTCAATTGAATGGTCAGGAAGAGGCATTCGTTGAGATTAAGACCAACAAGTATATGATGGATGCTTTTGGTCTGACACCAAGCACAATTGCGTCTAAGATTGAGTCTTTGGCACAGAATGTGTCGGGAGGTTCTGTCTTGTATAACGATGTTCAATATACAGTAAAGGGTGTAAATCTTATTGCCTCGCTCGAGGATATTTCAAATATTGTTGTAGCGTTTAATACCAGCGAGACAACTTCGGGAGGAACAACAACGACAACAGGAGGTTCGCCCGTTTATTTACGTGATGTGGCCGAGATTAATCTGGTAAATAAGAATCCCGATAATATATGCCGTTTCAACGGAGAGCGTTGTTTGGGTATCAGTGTGTACAAAGAGAATAAGTTCAATACAGTACAAGCAGTAGAGAACGTTTCGGAGAAGCTACAGGAGATGGAGAACACTCTTCCTGGCTATGAATTCCATATAATCTCGAATCAGGGACAATTTATTGATGCGGCAATCGGAGAGGTAAAGGATACTGCTGTTTTGGGAGTGCTCCTTGCAATGGCTGTATTGTTTGTTTTCTTAAAACGTTTCAATGTTACAATGGTTGTCTGCTTGTCAATCCCAATTTCAATAATTGCTACATTCAATTTGATGTATTTCAATGGAATGTCAATGAATATCATGACTTTGGGAGGTTTGGCATTGGGAGCAGGTATGTTGATTGATAACGCTATTGTGGTAATGGAGAATATCTTTAGGTATTTAGAGAAGGGTGTGTCACCGAACGAGGCTTCGATTAAAGGTGCTTCAGAGGTTGGAGGTGCTATTATCTCTTCTACATTGACAACAATCGTTGTTTTCTTGCCTATCGTATATATTCAGGGAGCAGCAGGTGAGTTATTCAAAGAGCAGGCATGGACGGTATCGTTCTCTTTGCTTTCATCGTTGATAGTAGCTATGTTGGTTATCCCAATGTTGGCATCGAAGTTTATTAAGACAGATTCTCAAGCAAGAGCATCGGTTCAGATTCCTGCATATAGCAAGTTGATAAATTGGGTAATGGGTCGTAAGAAGATGGTTATTGTAATATCCATTCTCATAACAATCCTTTCATACGCCTTTCTTCCGCTTATCACTGCCGAGTTTATGCCAAGAACAGAGAGTAGTGAGTTCTCGATTTTCACAACATTGGAGCCTGGAACACGATTGGAGGCTACCGAGAAGGCATCTGCTTCGATTGAGCGTCTATTGAATGAAATAGCCGGAAATGATATAGAGTGGATTTACTCTCAGGTAGGACCATCAAATACCGAAAGCTCTTTTGGTGGTGTATTGGAGACTGAGAATCAGGCACAGATAAAGGTTCGAATGAATGATAGTGCCAGAATATCTGCCGATATGTTGATTGCCTTCTTAACCGAGAATTGTGAAATTCCTGACGGAGTTAATATCTCTTATGAGAAGGAACAGTCGGCTCTTCAGAGCATTATGGGAACAGAGGCTGCTCCGGTTGTTGTAGAGGTTCGCGGAGATGAACTCGATGTTATCGAGGAGCTTTCAAAGGAGATTCGTGTTAAACTTGAGGGAATTCAGGGAGTCTATGGCGTTCAGAACTCAATGGAGGATGGTGCTCCCGAGGTTGAGATTAAGATTGACCGTTTAAAGAGTGGTATTTACGGAATAGATATCGCTACTGTAGCTCAGCAGGTTGAACAGGAGTTGAATGGAACCGAGGCTGGAACTTTTGATTACGAGGGAGAGCAGATTGATTTGACAATCAAGGTTCCTGAAACAAGACTTGATGAATTGAAGAATGTAATCATAACTCAAGGCTCTACTGAGTATCGTTTGGCTGAGATAGCAGAGATTACCATTGCAACAGCTCCAAAAGAGATTTCACGTAATGATCAGGTTCGTACGGGAAAAATTACCGCTTTGCTTGAGAGTGGATATAATTTAGGATCCGTAACTCCGGCAATCAACGAAATATTGAGTCAGGTAGAGTTCCCCGCTCACTACTATGCAAAATTGACCGGAGAGGAGGAGCAGAGAGCAGAGTCTTTTGATGGTTTGAGCTTTGCCTTGTTCTTGTCAGTATTGCTTGTGTACATGGTTATGGCAGCTCAGTTTGAGTCGTTGAAACATCCGTTTACAATTATCTTCTCAATCCCATTTGCAGGAGTAGGTTGTATTTTGGCTATGTTGATTTCAGGAACCTCTTTGAACATGATGGCCTTTATCGGAATCATTATGCTGGCAGGTATTGCGGTAAACAATGCTATTTTGCTTGTCGATGCAACGAATCGTTTCAAGGAAGAGGGAATGGGATTGGAGCAGGCAATTATTAGTGCTGCGCAGCAGCGTGTACGTCCTATTCTAATGACATCGCTTACAACAATTCTTGCCATGTTGCCAATGAGTATGGGAATAGGTGAGGGTGCAGCTTTGCGTGCCCCAATGGCAATTGTTGTAATTGGAGGATTGACAACATCAACATTGATGACGTTGATAGTTATTCCGTGCGTTTACTACTATTTTGATCGTAAAAAACAATGAAAGACCTAATACAAAGAAAGGTATTAATTTCGATGCTCTTCTTGGCATTGTCGGTTTTGGGATTCTTCTCATACCGATTCTTGCCAATGGAGTTATATCCTGATGCTGAATACCCAACCTTGAACGTTACTATCTCTACAAGAAATGAGATGGAGCCTAATTACATCCGTAATAAGGCGGTTATTCCTGTCGAGGGAGTAATTAGTTCGTTAGAGGGTGTAGAGGAGATTTCAACACGTATCAGCAGTACAAACGCTCGAATTTCCATATCTTTCTCAAAGAGTACCAATATTAAATACGCTTTCTTGAAGTTGGAGGAGAAGGTTAAGAATATTCCCTCTCTTGGCGACGACTTTACCGTATCGGTATCTAAAAACTCGACAGGTTCTGCCAACGATCAGTTCATGACCCTGATGGTTTTGAGTGATGAGGATATCGACTACGTAAGAAACGTAACTGACGAGGAGATTGCCTCGGAACTTGAGGCTATTGAAGGTGTTGCAGGTGTAACTGTTATGGGAGGTCGTCAGAAAAGTATTGAGATTATTGTTGATGAGCAGAAGTGTGAGGCATTAAATATTACCCCGTCAAGAATCAGCAGCCTTATTAGTTCCAATATGGCGGAGAAGAGTTTTGCGGGTGCGGTTTATTCATATCCGAAACGTTACTTTGTAAATGTAACAGCCGAGTATGTTTCCACCGAGGATATTGGCAATATAGTTGTTGCCGAGGGCCCAACCCTGCTTAGTGATATTGCCGAGATTCGTTTCGGAGTAAAAGAGGATGAGTCATATTCACGTGTAAATGGTAAAGAGGTAATTACCTGTATTGTTACCAAAAACCCGATGACCAATATTATTGAGTTGTCGGAGCGAGTAATTGACGAGATTGAGGTATTGAATCATGACTTGAAGAAGCGTGGAGTTGAGATTAAGGTAAGTGAGAATGCTGCCGAGGTGATGAGTTCCAATATTGATACAATTATGGAACTTGGATTGAGTGGAGCTATACTTGCAATATTCATTCTGTACATCTTCTTACGCAATTTGAAGATTGTTTCATTTGTGGCATTCGCAATTCCAATCTCGGTACTATCTTCATTCTACTTCTTCTACTTCTACGGGATTTCAATCAATACTCTTACCTTGACAGGAATTGCTCTGGCGGTAGGAATGTTGCTTGATAACTCGGTAGTTGTAATGGAGAACATATTCCGACTGCGCTCAATAGGATATACTCCGCTTGAGGCTGCCACTAAGGGAACAACCGAGGTATGGAAGTCTGTTGTTGCATCGACAGCCACGACAATTACTGTATTTCTTCCCTTCCTGTTTGCAGAGGATTTCTCGCTTCGTTTGATAGGTGAGCATGTTGGTATCTCGATTATTTCAACACTGACAGTTTCTTTGGTGGTCGCATTGCTGTTGATTCCAATGGCAGTCCATTGGTTTATGAAACGCGATTCCGAGATTGTGAACTTTAGTACATTGGCTCCTCATAGCCGTCCCGTGCAGATATATGTTGCTATCCTAAAGATGGCAATGCGTCGTCCTATTGCGGTTATTATGGGTTCTATTGTGTTACTTGTAGGAACAGTAGCATTATCTTTGTCACTTACACTTAACACATTGAAAGAGGTTGAGGCAGATACTTTCAATCTATATATGACCTTCTATTCAGGAAATACACTCTCTAAGAGTGATGAGATGGTAAGAATCCTGGAGAGCCGTTTGGCTGATATTCCAGAGATTGAGGAGTACTCTGCTCGAGTCTATGATACCGATGCTCAGATGACGATCAAGTTGAAGGAGGATTTTGAGAGTATCAATGACTTGACTTTGGCGCAGGTAAAACGAATCGTTATGCACCAGACTCGTGGATTATGGTTCAATGAGATAAGCCTTGAGGCAATCGAATCTTCCGAGAACTTTCAGGGAGGAGGAGGTTTGTCAGGAACCACTCAGCTTTTAGCAAGTATGGGAATGGGAACCCAATCTGAGAAGATATATATTAAGGGAAAGGATTTTGAAAAGATGCAGAATCTTGGAAACCTGCTCAGAAGCCAAATGAATGAGCTTGACAATATCTCGTCAACATCGTTGAATACATCGGATTGGGAGCGAGTAGCAGAGATTAAGTTCGATCAGTACAGTATGAATATGTACGGTGTAACATCGAACGATATTCTTAATGAGTTACGCAGTTTTGCTCCACAAACAACCACCGAGTTGACCTATAAGGCAGGAGATCAGGAGTATGATATTATAATTAAGGACAAGACATTTGATGAAACTCCGAAGGAGGAGCGCGAGGAGGTTCGTTCCTTCGATGATTTAAAGTTAATGGATATTACTACGAGCGAGGGTTCGATTGTTAAGTTGGAGCAGGTTGCCAAGTTGAATAGAACCTGGGGTAAGAGTAATATTATGCGCGTGAATCAGGCAGAGCAGGTAACTTTGACCTATCGTTTCAATTCAGAGATTAATGAGTCAAAGACCTTGTTGGCTGAGGCGCGTGATGAGATTGATAATTTGGTGCTTAATACAGATATTCCAACCGGAATTGCAGTAGAGGTTGAGCATGAAGATGAGTCAAATCAAGATGATTTTACGTTCTTGATTCTTGCATCGCTTGCAATTATATATATGATACTTGCAGCAGTATTTGAGTCGTTGACAGCTCCATTGGTATTGATGTTCTCAATCCCGTTGGCTGCTATAGGTTCATTGATTATCTTATTGATTACCGAAACCTCAATAATGAATGCCAATGTAATGATTGGATTCATTATTTTGATTGGTGTAGTGGTGAATAATAGTATCATCTTGATAGATTACACTTCCCAATTGCGTAAGGCTGGAAACAGAAAGGTTCGTGCATTGATAATTGCAGGTTGTGCCCGTCTGCGTCCAATCCTTATCACTGCAATTACAACCATTATTGCTATGGTTCCACTTTCAATGGGAACGGGTGAGTATGTATCAGGATTGGGAGCCCCATTTGCGATTACGGTAATTGGAGGTTTGACAATGAGTACAATCCTTACCCTTGTAATTGTTCCAACCCTATATTCGGGAATGGAGGATGCGCTACGTAGAGTAAGAACTCAGAGTTTGAAGATGAAGATTATCCAGATTGCAATAATTGTTATTGCGACTGTTATAATTCTTCTTGCAGATGCCGGTTTGGTAATGAGCTTGTGTTATTTTGCGGGTGTTACAATTATCACTCCGTTGGTAACATGGTTTATCGAGGATAGCTTAAAGCAGGCTAATACTGAAATCATTTCTCGTGATGAGGAGATTCATATCAGTATTCAAAATCTTGTTAAGATTTATGGTCAGCCGGGCGAGGCCTTCCGTGAGTGGCATTCAGGTTTACGAATCCGTCAGCGCTTGGGAATTGTTGAGAGTTACCGAAGCATAAAGGATTTGAGAATACTTTTGTGGTTAACTCCATTGGCTGCCTTTATGGTCTATTTTGCCTTTATGTACCTTGAAACAACATTCTGGGGAATGTTTGCCGGGGTTATGGCATGGCTGGCATGCAAAAAGGTATTTAAGGTATTATATCAATACTTTAGGAATAAGCGCTTTAGAGCTGCTGCCGGAGTGATGAAGGTTGCATACAAGATTTTGTACTGGGGTATGCCGGCATATACCATTGTACACTCGATCATTATGTTCGATAATTCGGGACTGGCAATCTTAGAGGGTACAATTTGGTATCTGATATTGGGGACTTTGTTAATCTCGAACAGAATTAAGAGTCGTCAAATCAGACCCGAGAATATTCGTGGACGATTCAGAAAACTTAAGAGAATTGCATACTACTATGTAACCAAGATGCCAATTATCGGTGTGCAGAAAAAACCGTTTAAAGCCTTGAATTGTGTCTCATTGGAAATCCATCCGGGAATGTTCGGATTGTTGGGCCCGAATGGAGCGGGAAAGACAACCCTTATGCGTACCATTTGTGGAATTTTCGAACAGAGTTACGGTAAGATCTTTATCAATGGTATTGATACTCAGGAGAAGCGCGAGGAGCTTCAAGGTTTGATTGGTTACTTGCCACAGGAGTTTGGAACATACGAGAATCTGAGCGCATGGGATTATCTGGATTATCAGGCTTTATTGAAGGGGATCTACAATAAAGAGGTTAGAACCAAGCGCGTCGCAGAGGTGCTCGATGCTGTCCACATGATGGATAAAAAGGATAAGAAGATTGGTGGATTCTCGGGAGGTATGAAACAGAGAATCGGTATTGCGCAGACATTGTTGCACTTGCCACGTATTCTTGTAGTTGACGAGCCTACAGCCGGATTGGATCCTCGTGAAAGAATCCGCTTTAGGAACTTGTTGGTTGAGTTGTCGAAAAACAGAATTGTTATCTTCTCGACTCACATTATCGAGGATATTGCAAGCTCATGTAACCAGGTGGGTGTAATCAGCAAGGGTTCGTTGAAGTACTACGGAACTCCTAACGATATGGTTAATATAGCCAAGGATGTTTGCTGGACCTTTGAAACCTCGCTTAAAGAGTTTGCAGAGCTACCTAAGGAGTTGTTGATTGTTCACCATATCAGAAACGGCGAGATGATTCGTGTTCGTTGTTTGAGCGAGAAGAAACCTGCGCCCGATGCGGTTAAAACTACTCCGGTACTCGAGGATTCTTACTTGTGGTTGTTGCGTGGAGTTAAGATTGCTAATAATGAGGAACTTATTACCGGTTCTGGATTAAACAGATAGAGCTATGAAACAGTTTTTTGCAGTACTATTAAACTTCGTTAAGTACAATGTAAAGATTGTATTTGGAAATAAGTTCCCGTACTTTATACTTGCAGCTATTGGTTTTTATCTACTGATAGTTGCGATATATGTACTTTCGGATGAAGAGATTACCGAGGCGAGTGGTTTTACAATGCTTTTGGTTCCATCGCTCCTGTTAATCTTCTATCCGACATGCTTCGGAATACAGAATGATCAGGATACCAAGATTATCGAGGTGATTTTCGGAATACCGAACTATCGATACAAGGTGTGGTTATTCCGCCTGTTTATCTCGTATGTAATTACTTTTGTCGTTGTGCTGTTAATGGCATACTTGACAAATTGGGTTGTGGTCGAGGTTGCTCCGATTGCAATAACAGCGCAAGTTTTGGTTCCGGCCTTCTTTATAGGAATGTGTGCATTTATGTTCAGTACAATTCTAAGAAACGGAAATGGAACAGCGGTGGTTCTTATCATTGTGGGTATTTTGTTATTCCTTTTGGATATGATTCTTGGGGTAAGTTATTGGAATGTTCTTATGAATCCATACGATATTCCTTTGGAGCAGAATCCAATTATTTTCTATGACACCCTTTTCTATAATAGAATTGCGGTGCTTACAGCCGGTACTGTTTTCTTGATAGTGGGGTTGAACAGTATGCGAAAGAGAGAGAAGTTTATTTAAAAATAGTTCAGAGGCTGCCGAAAAGATGGCAGCTTCTGTTTTTAGAAACCGGAAAATTATGTCGGCTTTATACACAATTTTACTTTTAATTGGCTCAAATGTCTTTATGACACTTGCTTGGTATGGCCATTTGAAATTGCAAAATAACAATGTAACATCTAATTGGCCATTGATAGGTGTGATTTTGTTGTCATGGGGTGTTGCCCTGTTTGAGTATATGTTGCAGGTTCCTGCAAACAGAATAGGATTTATTGAGAATGGCGGCCCCTTTACCTTGATGCAGCTGAAGGTTATTCAAGAGGTAATCTCATTATCGGTGTTTACCATAATGGCAATGTTTATGTTCGGTAACATGACTCTTCAGTGGAACCATGTTGCGGCATTCCTTTGCTTGATTTTGGCAGTCTATTTTATCTTTATGAAGTAGTGCGAAGAGTGTCTTGATAAAGAATTTTGGTCTGTGAGTTGTGTAATTTTTAGTTTTTTTGTAATTTTGCGCCGTTCTATGTAGATTAAGGTGGAGAAGTTATCAGAATATAGAGTGGCTTTCAGAGGGTTAGGTGAGGGTATCCACACCTGGACCTACGATTTGGATGCTCGTTTTTTTGATAATTTCGACTCTACAAAGGGTACAAAGGGGGCTTTAAAGGCCGAGGTGATTATGAAAAAATCATCTTTGCTGATGGAGTTGACCGTGAATCTGTCAGGAGCGGTAATTACTGTGTGTGACAGGTGTCTTGGAGATTTGGAGTTGCCGATTAATGAGTGTTATTCGGTTTATGCCAAAGAGAGCGGCCGCGCGGAGAGAATTGATGATGACTATTTGGTAATCGCGCCTGATCAGGATTATCTTGATTTTGCGGAGTTGATTTATCAGACATACATTATTAATTACCCCATTCGCATTGTTCACCCCGATGGAGAGTGCGACGGCGATATGCAGGAGGTACTCGATAAATACCTTATAGATGAAGAGAATAAACCTACGGATCCACGATGGGACGAATTAAAGAAATTGATTAATAACTAAAATAAATTAAAACGAAATGGCACATCCAAAACACAAACAGTCAAGTACCAGACGTGATAAGAGAAGATCACACGATGCAATCTCTGTAAACGGAGTTGTAAAGTGTTCAAACTGTGGTGCAGCAGTGAAGTATCACACTGTATGTCCTGAGTGCGGATACTACAGAGGTAAGTTGGCTATCGAGAAATCAACCGTAGCATAATTGTTGTTATGGAGAAGAAGGTTAGAGCTGCGATTACGGGAATAGGACACTATGTTCCTGAGTATATCTTGAATAACGAGGAGTTGAGCCGTATGGTTGATACCTCGGATGAGTGGATTATGACCCGTGTAGGAATTAAGGAGAGACACATCTTGAAGGACCCGACCAAGGGAAGTGCTTGGATGGGAGCCGAGGCTGTGAAAGAGTTGTTAGAGAAGACCGGAACAAAACCGGAGGAGGTTGAGTTAGTAATCTGTACTACAGTTACTGCGGACCACCATTTCCCTGCAAATGCACAGATTATCTGTGATATGGCCGGGATTAAGAATGCTTTTGGTTTTGATTTGAACTCTGGATGTACAGGATTCGTGTTCGGTTTGGTGACAGCATCACAGTTTATAGAGACTGGCCGTTATAAGAAGGTTGTATTGGTTTCTGCCGAGAAGATGTCTGTTATTACAGATTACACCGACAGAACAACTTGTCCTTTGTTTGGAGATGCGGCTACTGCTGTTCTTCTTGAGCCAACAGAAGAGGAGGTAGGAGTGATGGATCATATTCTTCGCTCTGATGGAATGGGACGACACCACTTGTATATGAAGTCAGGTGGTTCGTTGAATCCTCCTTCACACGAGACAGTAGAGAATCGTGAGCATTTTGTGTATCAGGATGGTAAGTTTGTATTCAAGTATGCTGTAACCGACATGGCCGATGTTGCTGCCGAGATTATGGAGCGCAACAATTTGACCAGCGATGATGTGGCATGGCTTGTTCCTCATCAGGCAAACATGCGTATCATTGATGCTACAGGAAATAGAGTGGGACTTCCGGCCGAGAAGGTTATGATTAACATTGAGAGATATGGAAATACAACTTCTGCAACAATTCCATTGTGTTTGTATGAGTGGGAGAAGCAGTTGCACAAGGGTGACAACCTTATCTTTGCCGCTTTCGGAGCAGGATTTACATGGGGTTCTGTTTATTGTAAGTGGGCTTATGATCCAAAAGAATAATCTTTGTTGTAAAACAAGTGAGGGTCCGTTCGATTTTTCGAGCGGACTTTTTTTATTGCTCCAGATGTTTGCGAATCTCAGAGTCGGATAGCTCCTTTACGTTTGTTACAACAACACGCTCGTTAAGGAAGTTGCCATATTTATTGCATTCGGTTACTATTGCCCAAAATAGCTCCTTTATGTCGGTTCTTAGGGGTAATAATACGGTTGCTGTTATGTAGTCGCAGTTTATTTGAAAGTGCTCTAAAGTGCCGGAGTGACGTTTTAGATTGAATAGAAGTTCGTTATAGAGCATCTGCTCCTGAAACTGTTCGATAATGTGGGTGTCGTTGTAGGGAAATACGCAGAAGTAGCGTAGTTTTGATTTGCTGCCTCCAAGTCCCGATGATATAAATACTCCTGCTTTGTTGTCCATTAGTGAAGATGAGATCAACATTCTTGACTGTTGTGCTGCAATAATTCCCCACTGTTGCAGAGGGGTGTTTAGTGAAGCAAAACGCTGAAGGGTTCTGTATATCGGAATGCTGTCAATGGCTGCCAATGTTATCAGCAATCGCTTAACGCTCTTGGCGGGAGTTGTTGGCTCGAACAGAAGTGAGATATTCTGTTTGGCCTCTTTGGTTAGGCGTATAAAGTTTTCTTTGTCGGTAAGTAGTTGGTCTCGAAGGGCAAAGTACTCTTGTTGACACGCCACATCAATCCCCTCTTCAAGTATTGAGTACTCAACCTCGTCTTTGAAAAGGGTTGCCGGATTGTCTGATTTTAATTTAGAGTGTTTTGCCATCTTCTCCTTACCAAAAAACCTGTCCAACGGATGCTGAACAGGTTGCCTTTTAATATTTACAGAATGTCAAGCTTATGCTTTGTGTCTGTACTCGTCAGAAACTGTCAATTTCTTTCTGCCCTTAGCTCTTCTTGCAGCCAATACAGCGCGTCCGCCTACTGTTGACATTCTCTCTCTGAATCCGTGTTTGTTTCTTCTCTTTGTGTTAGAAGGTTGAAAAGTTCTTTTCATCTCTTTTATGTTTTTATCCTATTACTATTTTTTCAATTTCGGACTGCAAAGTTAGCTAATTTTTTAATTTTCACAAATAACCATGCTTTTTTTTTGTTTTTCTGTAACCTTTACCCTTTTTGATGCGTATATGAAACAAAAAAATGTGCTACATAT
The DNA here is from genome assembly GCA_964567845.1 of uncultured Odoribacter sp. Classification (GTDB taxonomy): domain Bacteria; phylum Bacteroidota; class Bacteroidia; order Bacteroidales; family Marinifilaceae; genus RGIG9079. The sequence goes on from CAZMOG010000011.1 coordinate 22,779, forward strand.
GAGACAATTTAAGGTATCTGAACAGATAACAGAGCGCGATAGTTATGCAATGGAGCTCTATTTGGCAGAGATTAGTAAGATAAGAACTTTAGCTCCGCATGAAGAGACTGAGTTGGCAACTGCAATAAAGCAGGGGGACCAAGGGGCAGCCGAGAGGTTGGTTTTGGCAAATTTGCGCTTTGTGGTATCGGTGGCAAAGCAGTATCAACATTATGGGATGCGTTTAGAGGATTTGATAAACGAGGGAAATGTGGGTTTGCTTAAGGCTGCGCAGTTCTTTGATGAGACCAAGGGATTTAAATTTATTTCATACGCTGTTTGGTGGATTCGTCAATCCATTCTGCAGGCTATTGCCGATAACTCCAGGATGATTCGCTTGCCATTGAATAAGCTGACGGCGTTGGGAAAAATGACGCAGGCGAACCAAAGGTTAGAGCAGAGGTTGGGTCGTGAACCCTCGCCCGATGAGATTGCGGAGGATTTAAATTTAGAGAGAAGTGATGTTGTTGAGAATATTACAATATCGGGAGTCCCTATGTCAATAGAGATGCCGGTTAATGATTCCGAGTCAGCTTTGTTGCGCGAGGTTTATGCGGCAAATGACTCGTTTGCTTTGCAGACCGAGAAGATGATTATCGATGAGTCGCTTAGAGTGGAAATGAAACGATTCTTTGCCGGTTTGAGCGAGCGCGAGGTTATAGTTTTAAAGATGCATTTTGGCCTTGATGGGGAACCGGAACGTAGTCTTGAAGAGATTGCGTACCAGATGAAAGTGTCGGCTGAGAGGGTACGCCAGATAAGAAATCGTGCGTTGAAGAAACTTAAAGCAATGCGTAATAACGGACGTTTGGAGAGTTATATGTTCGAACTTGCGGCAAGTTGAGCCGGTGGGTGTTTTTTTTATTAATTGTTTGCATATTAATTCCATTACTTTTAACTTTACGCTACACAAAATATGTAGCGTATGGCAGAGAATTCTTATAAAAGTGTAAGCGGCTTGAGCTGCGATAACTTTAAGCGTATAATCGATGGCAAAGCTGTTGATTTGTATTTCTTGAGAAATTCACTTGGTATGGAGGTGGCAATCACCAACTATGGTGCATTTGTCGTTTCAATAATGGTTCCCGACAAGAATGGAGTGATGGGCGATGTGGTGCTTGGTCACGAAACTCTTGACGAGTATCTTAACACTCCCGAGCCAACTTTGGGTTGTGTGATTGGACGTTTTGGAAACAGAATAGGTGGAGCTAAGTTTACTTTGAATGGTAAGGAGTATAAGTTGCACGTGAATAATGGGCCGAACTGTCTTCATGGCGGCGAGAAGGGTTTCAATAAAAAGGTTTGGACAGTAATCAGCCATTCAGATAACCGTTTGCATCTTCACTATGTGTCGCCATACGGCGAGGAGGGTTTCCCGGGAATGTTGACAACCGATTTGTTGTTTACTGTTACCGAGGAGAATGAGTTGATTCTTGATTATCGTGCAGTTACCGATAGAACCACTTTGGTAAATTTGACACACCACTCATATTTCAATCTGAGCGGAAAGCAGGGAGGTGAGATGGGCAGTGTTTGCGGCCATGAGTTGCTTATGAATGCCGATCACTATACCCCAATGGATAGCGTTTCAATTCCCTATGGACGTATCGATAGCGTAAAGGGAACCCCTATGGATTTTACCGATGCTCATGCAATTGGAGATCATATCGATGACGACTTCGAGCAGTTGAAGTTTGGTAAAGGATATGACCACTGCTATGTTTTGAACAAGCGTGAAGAGGGTGAATTGTCGTTTGCAGCACGTGTGGTTGAGCCCGAGAGTGGCAGATTTATGGACCTTTATACAACAGAGCCGGGAGTTCAGTTATATACAGCAAACTGGTTGAGTGGATTTACAGGAAAGTATGGAACCAAATATCCGGAGCGTTGCTCATTGTGTTTGGAGGCTCAACACTTCCCCGATTCTCCAAACAAACCATGGTTCCCATCGGTTATTCTTACTCCTCGCGATGAGTATAGACAGAAAACAGTACACAAATTCGGTGTGATAAAATGACAAAGATAGCGGAGAGCGGAGCAAGAAAGGATTTTCTTGCTCCATTTCTGACAATGGTGGCGCTCTTCTTTTTTCAAGGCTTTCTGACCTCGGCCAACGGTCAGTTCCAAGAGCCAATCAAGAGCGCCTTGTTGGCTAATGCCGAGGGTATAAAAAATACCCTTATGACCCTTATCACCTTTTCGTGGTTTATTCCATACTTTATTTTCGGCCGAACCGGTGCGAAGATGGTCTCTAAGTACGGTTACAAGGGGACATTGCTTCGCGCTTTGGGGATAATGACCTTTGGACTTTTGGTCTTTGCTGTATCTTCGATAATTCCGCTTACAGAGAGCTGGTTGGTAACATCGGCCATGATTCCGGTGGGATATTTTGTCTTCCTGTTGGGTTCGTTTATAGTTGGTTCGGGAGTAACCATTCTTCAAGTAGTAACCAATCCATACGTTATTTCGTGCGAGGTTCGCGGTACTCAGGATATTCAGCGCTTGAATATTGCCGGGACAGCCAGCTCAATCGGAAACACCCTCGCCCCCTATTTGGTGACAGGTGTTGTGTTTGCAGGAGTGGCGTTGAATCAGGTAAATATTGCCGATGTCTTTTGGCCATTTGTGGTTGTGGCTCTGCTTTTTATGGTAATGATATTTCTGCTATCGAAGGCAGCATTGCCTGAAATGGCGAATACCCACGTAGCTGCCGGCGAGAAGTTGGAGCGTTCGGTATGGAGTTTTAAGCATCTAAGTTTAGGTGTTTTGGCAATATTCTTCTATGTAGGCGAGGAGGTTGCAATTGGTAACAATGTAAAATCGTATGCAATTTCTTTGGGAATGGGCGAGGCCTCGTCCACACTTATGCCGACACTCTATTGGGGTGCGCTGCTTGTAGGACGATTGGTCAGTAGCTTTCTAAGCAAAGTACCATCAAGAACTCAGTTGACGGTAACCACGGTTAGTGCAGTTGTTTTGGTGCTTTTTGCTGCATTCTTGAACTCGCCATGGTTGTTGGTGGCTGTCGGGTTGTGCCACTCGGTGATGTGGAGTGCAATTTTTACATTGGCATTGAAGGGACTGGGTAAATATAAGTCTGTTGCAACAGGAGCATTGATGATGGGTGTTCTGGGTGGAGCACTTGTCCCTTTGTTACAGGGTGTATTGGCCGATTTGCTTCATGATGATTGGCAGTGGACATGGCTCTTTGTTGCTGTAGGTGAGATGTATATGCTCTATTACTCTTTGTCCGGTTCGCATGTGCGTCCGCAGGATGTGGTGGAGTAGTTGGTTTGACAAACAAAAAATAGTTAGATATGAGAGAGATAATTCAGATTAAGTTTAAAGAGGTGTTTGGAACCGATGAGGGTTCTTTTTACGCTTCGCCGGGTCGTGTGAATTTGATTGGTGAGCATACCGATTACAACGGTGGTTATGTTTTGCCTGGTGCAATTGACAAAGGTGTGATGTTGAAAATCAGACCAAATGGAACCAATAAGGCAAATGTCTATTCAGTGGATATGCACGACATGGTAACTTTTGGAATGGATGGAGGCGAGAAACCTCACCCAACATGGAGTCACTATGTATATGGAGTGTGTCGTGAAATGGTTAAAGCCGGTGCCAAGTTATTTGGTTTCGATGCTGTTTTTGCCGGCGATGTTCCTCTTGGAGCAGGATTGTCTTCATCTGCAGCTTTAGAGAGCGCCTTTGCCTTTGCTCTTAACGATATTTACACCTGCGGATTGGATAAGAAGACCTTGGTTAAAGTGGGTCAAATGACCGAGCACAACTACTGTGGCACCAAGTGTGGTATTATGGATCAGTTTGCATCGGTATTCGGAAAAGAGGGCTGTTTAATCAAGCTTGATTGCAGTACAATGGATTACGAGTACATCCCATTCCATCCAAAGGGATACAGAGTGGTTTTGATCGATTCAAAGGTTAAGCATGAGCTTATCGATTCACCATACAACCGTCGTAGAGAGTCGTGTGAGCGCGTAGTTCAGGAGATTGATAATAAGCATCCTGAGGTTCAACTGCTTGCCGATGCAACTCTTGAAATGCTCGATGATGTTAGAATGGCTGTAAGTGAGGTTGATTTAAAGAGAGCAACCTATGTGATTCAAGAGAATGCCCGTTTGGCTGCAACTTGCGAGGCTTTGCAAAAAGATGATTACGAGACAGTTGGAGCAATGCTTTATGAAACTCACCATGGCTTGAGCAAGCTATACGAGGTTAGTACCCCTGAGTTGGATTTCTTGAACGAGGTTGCCAAGAGTGTAGGTGTTACCGGTTCAAGAATTATGGGAGGTGGATTTGGTGGTTGTACCATCAATATTGTTAAGGATGAGCTTTACGACACCTTTATCGAGGAGGTTCATAAACAATATGAAGCCAAATTTGCGGTGGAGCCTGCTGTTTATGATGTAAAAATCAGCGATGGTGCACGTAAGTTGGATTAATTTATTTAACTTTGCGCTCTGTTATACAAACCTCTAATGTAGAGGAGAGTTGTAGTTGGATTCTTAAAGTTATTGAAAGAGAATGGGAAAGTATGAATTGAACAAGAATTTGGCCCAGATGCTTAAGGGCGGAGTTATTATGGATGTTACCAATGCCGAGCAGGCTAAGTTGGCCGAGGCAGCTGGAGCTTGTGCTGTAATGGCTTTGGAGCGTGTTCCATCGGATATTCGTCGCGACGGAGGAATTGCCAGAATGTCTGATCCCAAAATGATTAAGGAGATTCAGGAGGCTGTTTCAATTCCTGTAATGGCAAAGGTTCGTATCGGACATTTTGTTGAGGCGCAAATTCTTCAAGCAATTGGAATTGATTATATTGACGAGAGCGAGGTATTGACACCTGCTGATAATGTATATCACTGCGACAAGACACAGTTCGATGTGCCATTTGTTTGTGGTGCAAGAAACTTGGGCGAGGCTCTTCGTAGAATTGGTGAGGGAGCATCAATGATTCGTACCAAGGGTGAGGCCGGAACAGGCGATGTTGTTGAGGCTGTTACTCACATGCGTCAAATGAGCGAGGATATTCGTCGTGTTGTAAGTGCAGGAAAAGAGGAGCTTATGACAATCGCTAAGGAGTTTGGTGCTCCATACGATTTGGTACTTTATGTACATGAGAATGGCAAGTTGCCTGTTGTAAACTTTGCTGCAGGTGGAATTGCAACTCCTGCCGATGCTGCTCTTATGATGCAGTTGGGTTCTGAGGGAGTATTCGTAGGTTCGGGAATCTTTAAGTCAGGCGATCCTGAGCGCAGAGCTAAAGCTATTGTTCAGGCTGTTACCTACTATAACGATCCTGTGAAACTTGCTGAGCTTTCAGAGGATTTGGGCGAGCCAATGTCAGGACAACCTGCAAGTGCAGTTGCAGACAAATACGCACAGCGCGGTTGGTAATGAAAATAGGAGTATTAGGTTTTCAAGGAGCTTTCCTTGAACATGAACGTCACATTCAACAGCTTGGTCACCAGGCTGTTGATGTTCGTTATATAGAGCAGCTTGACCAAATCGATGCAATTATCCTTCCCGGTGGCGAGAGTACCACAATGGGAAAATTGCTCGATAGAACCGGAATGAAAGAGCCTCTTATAGCGAAGATAAAGGCAGGAATGCCGGCATGGGGAACTTGTGCGGGAATGATTCTGTTGGCAGAACGCATTGAGAATGATTCTGTAAAGCACTTGGCTTTGATGGATATAACTGTACGCAGAAATGCGTATGGTCGTCAAATAGATAGTTTTGATACCGAGTGTATAATTCCCGAGGTGAGCAGCGAGCCAATCCCATTGGTATTTATTCGTGCTCCGTTCGTAACAGAGGTGGGTAATGGAGTAAAGGTGCTTTGTGAGGTGAATGGTAATATTGTTGCAGTACGCCAGGGACACCTTCTTGGAACCTCGTTCCACCCTGAACTGACCAATGATTTGTCATTCCTGCGTTATTTTGTTTCAATGTGCGAGAAATAAAAAGTTAAGCCGCGATTTTTGGTCGCGGCTTTTTTACACTCTATTTAGGATACTCTTCGGTTATGAATGCTTTGAAGTTAGGGTCGCGGTCTCCGGTAGTTTTGTATAGCTCTCCATCGGCCTTGTAATATAGAACCCTCTCTTTCTCGGAATTTCTTTGTTCGACATCCACAATATAGACTGTTGCAAATACGGGACGGGTAATTGCATCGATATCATCGGCATACCAATCTTTGTACTCTCCGCTCTCGAATGAAGCTTTAACCTCGTCAGGTAGCTGATTGTATGTAATGTCGCTCACGGTCATTTGCCAATCGCCATCTTTATCAATCCATACCTCTTTCTCGCTTCTATCCTCTGCGTTGTAGAAATCTGCTACATAGTAACCGTGTACCAACTCCCACTCCACATAGTTTGCATCGGGATATAGCTCCGATAAAGTCTCCTTTACAGATGTTGGGACCTTACTTGTCTTTACATCCTTGTCGTCATCCGAACATGCAACGAAACCTGCTAACGGTAACAACAGAGCCAATAGTTTAAAGTAGTTCTTCATAGTTGCTTTGTTTTTAAGGGTGAATACTTATTTTGTTATCTCTATGATTTATTAACGGTCAATGTCAATCAAACGGAACTTTTTGTCAAACTCAAGCTCTAATCTGTTTGATAACTCAACGTCGTAATTCTCCTCGCGGTCGATTTTCAGAATTTTTGCGTCGGGATACTTCTTTGCAACATACTCTGCAATCTGCTTGGGAACAATTGCGGTTGGAACGGCACTCTTGCGGCACTCTACATCTTTCCACTCTCCATCGCCCGAGAATTCAATTCTGGTTCCATCAACCAACATTACCTCGTACTCTGAGTTGAAGAAGTCAACATCCTTCTTTGCGTACGACACTTCGTAGTTAGGGAAGTTTGTCTGTATAAATTTCTGAGCCTTCTGTGGTAACTCATTAAAGTCAACAGCTCTGTCGTTGTCTGCGAAAGCAACTCCTGTGAATAGGGTTACTACCAATAGTGTTAATAGCTTTTTCATCTTTTCAGTTTCTTAAGTTGTTTATACTCTTTCTATCTTTCGGAAGCAAAGTTGAAGAGCAATTCTGAAAAGAATTTGAAATATTCGGCTATTTTTGAAAAAAACCACTTTTTTTTAAAAATCTACAGAAAAATAGTGCATTCCTTTATTAAAACGGTATGAAAGGTTGAAATTATAGTACCTACATATAGCTTTTACCAATGCTAATCCCAATCCTAATGAACCGGCACTCTTATTGCCTTGATAGAATCGGTCGAAAATATGTTCAGAGTCTAATGGTTCCAATCCTTCGTTTGCAACAACAAATGAGTTGTTTTTCAGTACATAATGAATGGAGCCTCCCTCTTTTGTGTGTATAAAGCTATTCTTTATAAGGTTTGAAATTAGGGTTGTAGCTAACGATTCATTCATGTTAACAGCAAAATACTCCAATATGTCTTCAGAACACTCAATGTTTCGCCCCTCGTAAATTTCTTTATACTGTTCTATGCTTTCGTGAACAATCTGCGAGATATTAACAGTAACGCTCTCGGGGAATTGTCCGTTATCAATCTTTGTCAATAAAAGCAGGGTGCTGTTTAAATGCGCAGCTCTCTTTGCTGTATGCTGAATTTTGAAAAGTTCGCTCATCTGTTCCTCGGGAAGATTGGCATTGTCTATAAGCCACTCTGTTCTGTTCCCAATAATGGCAAGCGGAGTTTGCAACTCGTGCGATGCGTTACCTATGAACTGCTTCTGTTGTTCAAAAATCTTTTCAGAACGTTCAATTGCACTTTGGGCGGCAATATTCAATTTACGGAACTCTTGAACCGATGTTTCAGAAAGTTGCATAGAAAAATTAGTTCCGGGTTTATATTTGTCAAGATTATCGAGTAGAACATACAAAGGGCGCATAGTAATTACAAAAAGCCACATGGCTACTCCGATTATCGAGATAAATAAAAGGGCAAACAGTAGGACAATCCATCCATATATTGCTCCTAACAGATCGCTCTTTTCAAAGGTTGGAGTTAGTATCTCCAGTTCATAAAAGGTGCCGGCAGCGTCGTGAAAAATGATATTCAAAACTCGTGCAGGTTCGTTTTCGTTTTTGGTGTCGATATATACTGTTCGGTCCGAATAGCGGAAATGGTGTGTGTGTTTCACGTAGTCGGCATCGACAACCTTAATAGAGTAACTATTGTTGGTTCCGTCATTCTGATCAGGCATATCGAAGCCTGCCAATTTGCGGCTTATGATTGTAGAAGCATAATCTTCGAGCGAGTCATCGGCCTCGTCGTTTATCTCATCGACCATTCTGTAATAGAAAAGGGCTGCCCATACCGACATAAGAATCAGTAGTAGCAACGATAGTCTGATGGTAATTTTATACTTCAGTTTCATAACTTCTATTTGATTATCAGTTTATACCCAAACCCATATACCGCGCTAATCTCTATGGTAGCTCCGCTATTCTCTAATTTGCGACGCAGATTTTTAATTTGAGCGTAAACAAATTGGAAGTTGTCGGCATCGTCGGCATAATCGCCCCATACGGACTCGGCCAAAACTCCTTTGTCAACAACGTGCGATGGGCGTTGCATAAAGTATAGAAGAATGTCGAACTCCTTTTTGACTAACTTTATCTCTGTTCCATCAATCTCAACTCTGCGGCTTTCGGGGTGTAGTACCACATTGCCCAATTCAATGGTAAATTCGCCATGTGTGCGGCCTCGCCTAAGAACACTCTTGACACGTGCAATCAACTCTGTAATGTGGAATGGTTTTGCCAAGTAGTCGTCGGCCCCCAAATCCAAACCGGCAACCTTGTCCTCGATGGAGTTGCGGGCAGATATGATGATTACATTTTCGCGCTTTTTAAGGGCTCGGATATGCTCAAGCAACTTTAAACCGCTTCCATCGGGTAGCATTATGTCGAGCAGGATACAATCGTAGGTGTAGCCGGCAATTTTGGAGTCGGCTTGCATGTAGGTTGAGGCGCTTTCAACAATATACCGCTCCTCTTGCAGTGCACGGCATATAATTTCGCGCAATGAGTTGTCGTCTTCTATTACTAAAATTTTCATGGTCAAAAATACAATTTTTTTATTTTGCAACAAATAGTGACTCAACAAAGTGAGATTCTTAATTTTTAGTTTTATATTTGTGGAGCATTAAGAAAACAATTTTAAATAAAATATTATGAGTACAGTTGCAGAGAGCGTTGCCCAGCATTTGTTGGACATCAAGGCTATTAAGTTAAGCCCATCAGAACCATTTACATGGGCATCAGGATGGAAGTCTCCAATCTATTGTGATAATCGTAAAACATTGTCATACCCGAAGGTTCGCGACTATATCAAGGAGCAGTTTGCAGCAGCCATTAAGGAGAAATATCCCGAGGTAGAGGTGATTGCAGGAGTTGCAACAGGTGCTATTGCTCAGGGAGTGTTGGTTGCTCAGGAGTTGGATTTGCCATTTATCTATATCCGTTCATCGGCTAAGAATCATGGTTTGGAGAACCTTATCGAGGGTGCATATACTCCCGGTCAGAAAGTTGTTGTAATCGAGGACTTGATTTCAACCGGAGGTTCAAGTTTGCAGGCTGTCGAGGCGCTTCGTAATGCAGGTTGCGAGGTGTTGGGAATGTTGGCAATCTTTACATACGGATTCCAGAAAGCAGTTGATAACTTTACTACAGCAAATTGTCAGGTAGATACTTTGAGTAACTATAATGCAATGATTGATTTGGCAGTTAAGGAGGGTTATGTACAGCCGGACGAGGTTGAGAAGTTGAAGGCTTGGCGAGTAAGTCCTGAAACCTATAAATAAAGCGTTATGGCAAAGGTCGAAGTAGTTAGCAATGTTGTAAAGATCAATCAGGCAATTGGCGATATATACGGTTTTCTTTCTGACTTCAACCGTATCGGAGCTCTTGTGAATATGGTGAAACAGATGGGCAATATGGATAATATGGCCCAGATGGCCGGAGCAAAAGCCGATGATATGAAAAAGGCCAAAGAGATGATCCAGGATGTTCGCTTTACCGACGATGTTTGCTACATTCAGATAAAGAATATGGGCGATATTGCTCTTCAGATATTAGAGCGCGAAGAGCCTAAATTGATTAAATTGGGAGGAGTGGTTCCCTTTGAGTACTATTTGTGGATTCAGCTTATCTCTGATGCACCATACGAGACTCGCTTACGTATAACTTTCCGTGGCGAGATGAATATGATTTACAAAATGATGCTTAAGGGAAAGCTGGAGCAGGGTATTAACGGCTTTGCCGATGCTCTTGCCAAAATCCCATACTCAATGTTCCGATAAGGGAACGTGGCCAGAAATTAGAGGGGCTGTCAAACAAACTTGTTGGACAGCCCCTACATTATTCGGTAATCGTTATATTTCTAGTGGAATTCTAAATGAAGTTTCCCAATAGATTTGTTCGTTCGCATCCACGTATGGATTGAAAAATCCTTTTTCACCTACTATTCTTCCTTGGAATATGACATATATCCATTCCTGTGGATATAAAACCGGGTCATAGCTACTTGAAGGACAGTATGCTCTTGAACCGCCATCTTGCCATAATAGGTAGAAATTCGTACCATTATAGAATCTCGTTTCAACTCTTTCTATGTTTTTTACGCAGGTATAATACGATGCCAAATTTTCGGTTCCATTAATTCTTCTATAAACTTTGGAGATATTATAGTATACAGTTGCTGTAATTCCGCAGAGTCCGGTTGTTATAGGACTTGTTATTGCTGGATGTGTAACAGATTGAGTAAAAGCATACGGACCGTCGATTATATAACATTGGTCTTCAACCCACCACTCTTCTCCACTCACAATGCCACCTTGAGGTTCATATTCTCCTCCATTATTTATACTGTCAAGAGTTTCTATCTTATCAACAATTGTGTATGTTCCACACGAAACAGAATCTGCATTTGTCATTATATATTCCAAATCAAATGCTTCACTCTTGATATTATCTAAACCGACGTTTGATTCTAATTCCTCATTTTGGCAAGCCACACACACTCCCATGAGTAGCACCATTGTAAATAATTCTTTTCTCATAGCTGTATTTTAAAATATTAGTTTCTTTGTGATATAGATTGGTTCGCCTTTGTTGGTCAGCCCCTCTATAATCAGCATGTAGTTGAAATTTTCTCCGCCTGCTGCCGTTGGGAATTTAAAGACAAATCGGTCATCGTGTTTTAGCGTTATGCCGGGGCACCAGTAACGTGTAATTTTTTCATCGATCTCCTCCTTTTGTAATTCAGTTAAGTTCTCATATTTAGGTTTATAAAAGTTTAAAGGTTTTTGTGGCGCAAATGGCATAATAATCTGTTTGTCGTATGAATACTCTTTATATGGAATTACCAAATCATCAACCATGGCAGAAATATTAATTCCACTATTATATTCATTACCTATTCTACCATTTGGTGATGATAATGAAACTATATAGCCCAATATTTTATATGCATCCTCATTTTGAATATCAAAGGAGTGTTGAGGATTGTTTTCTATCAAATTATCACGTTCTGCCTTCCATGATTCTACTGCAATACGAACTCCCATAGGAGTCCCTCCAAGTAATCTTTTTAAATATGGATTATGCCCCTTCCTAAGATCAGGATACAAGGTATATGCCATGCTAAAATCACTATATTGTGGAGCTTTTAAATTTACTCCTACGTACGAACCAACAACTCCACGCATGTGAGCCGCTCCAATCTCGCTGAGAGACATATTTCCACGCATAAAACTCTCCCTTAAAAAGTCCTCCTGCATTTTGGTGGCAATCTGCTCTTGGGTCAATCGTAAATAACTCTTTACACTAACCGTGCCAAGTGTACTGATTCTTTCGCCATTGTCGGCAAAGATATAATCTTTGGAATGGCGTTTGTAAAAATCTTTGTCGCTACTCATTAAATTATACGATGTTCCGTTTAGCGAATATTTCTTGAATTTCACTGCATCGAGAAGTACCTCCATATTCCAGTTAATGTTATCATCGGATGCCTGGACTATAAAGTAGGTCCCCTTTTCAAACCAAAGATCGTCGAATACAAAATAGCCATGCTCATCGGTCTCTTTCTTGGCTGCCTGACCATTGGCTCCTGTCAGGGTCACGGTTGCCTTTAAGTTCTTTTTGCTCAATAGGCGTTTTACGCGTCCGCTGATAAAGGGGCCTCGCTCCATATAGTACTCGTTCGATACCGTTATCTCATTGTGCAATAACTTTTCAGTGTCGAATCTGCGCCAACCTTGTGTCAATAACAGGGCATCCATATCCTGAAAACGCTTCGAGTTGGATAGATCAAAGTAGTGTCCGGGCTTCTCAATATATCCGCCCAAATCGCTTGTCAATAAGTGGTATGCCTCTATTCCCCCTGCAGTCAAATCCAATCCGCTTTGGCCGGTGTTAATGACACTAAGGGATATTGTTGCGGTATCAAGTTCTTTGTTGTAGTAACGCAACCCTACGGGAAACTCCTTACGGAAATTCTCGTTCGAAAAACTGTCATCGTAACCAATATCCATCTTTACGTTGCGATTAGAGTGGTGATACCATAACCTTTCGCTGTACGAGTTGCCAAGCGTATCACATAAAATGATATGAATGATGCCCTCGGGGACAGGGGCAATATTTAATTTCATATCGGCATATCGATTGGCAGGCAAGGCATAAAATAGTAATCCGCGCGAGTGCATCAACACGTAACAGTTCTCAAGCTCTGTTTTACAATCATCGGAAGCGACAAGATTATATGTAATTTTGTTACGGTCACCCGATATTTGAAGTGCAACCCCGCTCTCTGCCTTAGGTAATTGGAACTCTTTTACATTTCCGCTTGCATCTTTCAGACGAGCTACATAGGTAATTGTACTATCGGCAGGGATTGTAAAACTACCCATGCCCAATTCGTTACTCTCAATTCCGGCAATGCGTTTTCCATCAATATTGAAAATAGCTCCACTCACAGGTACTGAACCACCGTCGCGTCCAATACTTTTAAAGCCTACTCGTTGAGTTGCTCCGCTTATCAGCGCACCTCCTTCCGGGAGGAATTGTACATCAAAATCGCGTTTACTTCCGGGAATATCTTCATAGCTCTCATAATCCCAATTACTCTCTAAAGAAAATTTTAACCATATCTTGTCGGCCAACGGATCATCGACAACTATTCGTGCGCGCCCGTTATAGCCCGTATTGTGATATATGGGAATATTATCGCTATTGGGCGAGGGAATATAGTAGTGGAATTTGGCATTCTCATATTGCTCATTCAAGTGGTTGACAAAGGCTATCGATAAAACTCGTTTCCCCTCTTCATTGGTGCGCTCTACACGAATATCGCATTTGATTTTGTGATCAAATGGATTTATAAGGCGAATCCTTTTTTTATAGAGAAACTCCTCGTCTTGATTCTGTTGCCAATAGGTATATGCTCTGATAAAATATTCACCTTGCCGCAGGTGTTCTGAAATTGGGATATAACCGTTGAAGTGGGTTACACTATCTGGGCGAGAATATTTTTCTCTGAAAAAAACAGAATCACTTCTGTCAACCAAATCAATATACATAAAACGGCTATAGTCTGCAGGTAAATTTGTAACTGCGCTACTTAAATATGCAGAGAACCATAGGGTATCTCCAAGTAAACAACTCTCTTTATCAACATGAATATAAAGTTTCTCCTCCATTGTGGATTTGCAATAGTCGTCGAACAGATCTGAAACAGCAGTTTCAAAGGGAAGAGAATCTGATAACAGAAGAGCACGACTCTCAACAATAGGAACCCATCTTTTATTTTTGGTGCGTTTTTGGGCAGTTGCTTCAAATGATGTAAATAGGGTTGCAAAAACCAGAAGCATTAATATGGTATTACGTTGCACGGTGGTAAATTTTAATGGTTTCTATTTTCTGAAATGGTACAATATGCCGTTTAGTGCCTCAATCATGTATTTTGTTTTACCGTTATTATAGTGAACTTCGAATACATTGCCTGCTCTTTTTGCAGTAACAAAGTCAATGTCTTTGTTAAAAACAGTGGTGGCTTTACCATCTTTAAGTAAAATAATGGTGCATCTTTCTAAATTGTCACTTGAAGGAATACGGCTTCTTAAAAATAGAAGGCGAGAGTCCTTTGAAGGTTGTCCTTGAAAGAACATAAAATCGCTTGCCAAAGTAGTAGTTTTAACTCCATGGATATGGGTTGGCGATGTAACAGTTGCTAAAACATTATTTTTGTCATCAAGAATATCGACTTTCTGCACAACATTAAGTGAATCCTTTGTCAGGGTATATCCCGTTATTACATATGAGTGATTATCAAAATTAATGGCATCATGATATACTAATAATGGATTTTTATATAGAGTTTCTTGGGACGGACTCCATGAGAATGAATCTATAAATTTTGAGTTTGTGTGTACTGAATTTTCGTCAAAAATATAGATAGGTTCTAAATAATCTCTTCTGCCTGCTCCAACATCGGTCAACACTTCATTTGCTTTCTTGTGCTTTTGTTTTGCAGCCTCCTTCAATAGGGTAACAGCCATCTCCTTGTCGTGTTGTACCCCTTTAGCATAGTAATAGCAGTGTCCTAACAAGTACATAGCATCGGGATTATTTTTGTGCGATGCTAACTGTAAATACCTGATAGCCTTTTTGTAGTCTTGCTCTACTCCATATCCTTTGAGATATGCAAATCCTGCATTATATTGGGCTTCTGTATGACCCTGGTCTGCCGCTTTGAGCCACCACTCGATAGACTGAACGGTGTCTTTTGTAATCTGCGCCATTTTTATCTGTGCCTCAACGTTCCCCTTCTCTGCTTTTTTTAATGTAGCCCATTTCTCGAACTCCTCTCTGTCGTCATCTTGACTCCATATCTCTTTTTCATACCGATCACCCGTTATTTGATAATATGGGTAGAAATCTGTTTTATCTCCGGCGGCGTATATGTTTAAATAGTTAAAGTTGTAGCCATATTCAATGTTGACGCGCAAGTCATTGTTTATCACTACTGTCCGCTAAAAAAGTGGGCGATTAAAAATTAAATAAACTTGGTT
>CAZMOG010000012.1:0-36091 GCA_964567845.1 uncultured Odoribacter sp.
CCACCACAAGTTGTAGATCTGCTTTCAATGCTGCAAGTTGTTCCAAAAACAGAGGATCTTTGAATTTCTCCGGCTGCAAAATGGGCACTCCAAGCTCCTTGGCATATATCTTTACAGGCGACTCCTGAATCTGCCTACCTCGCCCGGCAGGCTTATCCGGATTTGTAACCACTCCTACCACATTATATCCTGCCTGGACAATTCTCTTTAATGGCAACACCGCAAAATCGGGAGTTCCCATATATACGATTCTCAAATCTTTATTCATTGCTTGGAAACTTTGAATCTACGCACTATGCGCTGCATGAAATGTTTAACCTTAACATATACCTTATGATATGATTCCGGATTCAACAACTCAGAATCGGTTACAGATTTATATGTCAGGAATATTCCCAATATCAATAGAATGAACGAGGATAACCATGTGCCAACCACAGGGGTTAATGCAGCCTCTGCTGCTGAACGCTCACCCATCATTGATATGATATAGTACATTATAAAGAGGAATACCGACACTACCAATGGCATTCCCAAACCTCCCTTACGGATAATTGCACCTAACGGCGCACCAATAAAGAAGAAGATAAAGCACGCAAAAGCAAGAGTAAATTTCTTGTGCCACTCCACCTTGTGTTTTCGTATAGACTCCTGCTGAGCCAAATAATAGAGTTTGTCGTTGGCATTCTTTTGCTGAACCTCGCGCGCAAAATCGAGAGCATTTTCAAGTACCTTCGCATACTGTTCATGATCCAACAAAGCAGCCAAACTATCATAGCGCATTGGAGTTTCACGTGTCTGGGCGGTTAAGATGCTGTCACGTTTTTTCACCAAAACCTTCGATTTCAAGTAATTTGATTTCAACATCTTCTCAACATCGACATCTTGACGACTCTTTACCAAACCACCAATTGAATCAACCGCATAGTCAAGTTGAGTCAGATTCAACATTCTGGCATGGCTACGAAGACCATCTTCATCCGAACGTTTCAAGTCGGAAGCAGGGAGCGGAATCATTGCCACCTGCGAATCAAATGTAATTCTTCTGAATGGGAAGGTTTTACGTTTATGTATATCGTTTACCGACTCATCGGTGTATGTACTTCCATTAAAAAGGGTCAATTGCATGATATTCTGACCGGGCAGAGTGAACATCAAACCTGAATCGGCACGCGTTACCTCGTAGTTTCCACTACCATCTTTATGAGAGTATATCAACATGTCGTACATCATTCCGGTCTCTTTATTGATTCTATCTATCTTAATGCTATATCCCTCAAGGTCGTTGGTAAAGATTCCCTCCTTGAATGCCATTTCCGGCTTAGCTTTTCGAATGTCATAAAGAAGTGTATATAGCTTTAAGTTAGCCACAGGCAACACATTGTTTGCAAAGAAGAATGCTGAAATTGTTATCACAATAATCAAGATTATCAGTGGCTTCATGATTCTATATAGCGATATTCCTGCCGCCTTCAAGGCTGTCAATTCATAGTTTTCGCCCAATGAACCAAATGTCATAATCGAAGAGAGAAGAACTGCAAGCGGCAGTGCCATTGGCACGAGCGAGGTTGCCATATAGACAATTAATTCTGCCAAAACACTGAACTCCAGACCTTTTCCTACAATATCATCGATCATGCGCCACAAGAACTGCATGATCAACACAAACATTGCTATAAAGAATGTGGCGAAAAATGGGCCCACAAAACTCTTTAGCATAAAAAGGTGAAGTTTCTTCATTTCTATATATAACTATTACGAGGCGCAAATTTACAAATTTTCTTGCAAATTGCGCCTCGTTATATTGAATCAAAACTGCTTATGAAAATATTTCTGCCAATTTTGCCTTAATTTCATCCTTTGTGGCTGTAATTGGAAATACCGCTGTAGGTTTCAAATAGTGCAACTCCTTTTCGCGCTTAACTCGCTGAATTCCACCACCTGTAATATTCAACATTATAGTTGCGTCCTTCTCAACCTTATTCTCTTGAAGAGCCTTAACCAATGATGCTACAGCAACAGCAGCTGCCGGTTCAATCTCTGCGCCCTCGCTCGTATGGAAAAGCTCGGCAGCACTCATTGCCTCGTCATTAGTTACAGCAAAGAAATCACCTCCTGCATCCTTCATACAGTCATAAAGACCTCCTTTCAATCCATAAGGTGGTTTTCTGTTACTCAAGACTTTAGCACAGATTGAAATGGCATTTTTTCGTGCCTCTTCCTCATCCATCTCTGGCAAAGCGCGAGAATCATTATGCCAGGCCTCGCACATTGGCACAAATGGCAAGTTCTGCGACACCATTAATTTCATCTTGTTATTACCAAATCGGCCATCCTCAATAAAACGCATATTTGCCTCCCAGGCCGCAATAGCACCGGTTCCACTGCCAACAGCCTGGAAATAGTAGTCAGGAATTCTTCCAATGGTGGTAACTGCCGATAAAACGGTTGTTCCCATTCCGTCACGGCGTGCCACATTTTTGGCACCACCCTCGGTATAAAATTTATCCATCTCGCAAGCCACATTGCTCAATGCAATTGCATCGAAATAATCACTGCCACTTTGACTGCAAATCAACTTAACACACGAATCGATTGGGGTTTCTGACCAAAGCGCATCGATGTTATCCTCGGGAACACAAAGCAATAAATGAATCTTGTTCTCGGAACAAACATGAGCAAAAGCACGAGCGGTATTTCCTGCCGATGCCACAACCATCACTTTACCGGCTTCGGCTTTGACATTTGTTCTGGCACAAATTGAATATGCTTCGCACTCCTTGAAACTACCAGTCGACATATTAGCACCCTTTTCAGGCCAATATCCATTAAAGGTGATATATAGGTTCTCCAATCCCAACTTCTCTGCGAGTCCCTGGCTTTTATACGTTACGGGCGAGGCCGAACCTATCAAAGTTTTGCATATCGGCAACCAATCCGCAAACTTATACAAACCAAGCTCATCTGCTCCAACCTCTATCTGCTTCTTCTCGTAGTCGGCATATATCAATGACGGTCCACAACTGTTCGGACACTCCAACTCCCAATTTTTATCCTCGAAAACTGCATCACAGCAGCGGCTCTTCAATACATAATTTGTCTTCATTCCAAATCAATTCGTTAATTAATCTTACAAAGTTACGCACCATTAAACATGATTCAGTAAGTATAAATACCACTTTTGACAAAGAAACCTCGCCCATAACTGACACAATGACACAAAACATGTCACCTTTTTCTGCCAAAATAGATTTTAATGGCCGTTTTTACATTTGGCACACCATTTGCGTTATAAAAATCGAACGCGGTAATGACCCGCAGGGATTTTGAATATAAACAATAGAAAAAGATAAAATTATGGGAAAGATTATTGGAATTGACTTAGGAACAACCAACAGCTGCGTTGCAGTAATGGAGGGAAATGAGCCTGTTGTTATTACAAACAACGAGGGTCGCAGAACAACCCCATCGGTTGTTGCATTTGCAGACAATGGCGAGCGTAAGGTAGGTGATCCTGCAAAGCGTCAGGCTATTACCAACCCACACAAAACAATATACTCTATCAAACGTTTCATGGGAGAGACATTTGATCAGGTAGGAAAAGAGGTTTCACGTGTACCATATCAGGTGGTTCGTGGTGACAACAACACACCAAGAGTTGTAATCGATGACCGTAAATATTCTCCACAAGAGATCTCTGCAATGATTCTTCAGAAGATGAAGAAGACTGCCGAGGACTATTTAGGACAAGAGGTTACCGAAGCTGTTATCACAGTTCCTGCATACTTCAGCGACTCACAGCGTCAGGCAACAAAAGAGGCTGGCGAGATTGCAGGATTGACAGTTAAGCGTATTGTAAACGAGCCAACCGCTGCCGCTTTAGCATACGGATTGGACAAAAAGAACAGCGATATGAAGGTTGCTGTATTCGACTTGGGTGGAGGTACATTCGATATCTCAATTCTTGAGTTGGGCGACGGAGTATTCGAGGTTAAGTCAACAAACGGTAACACTCACCTTGGAGGTGACGATTTCGATGATGCAATCATTAACTGGTTGGCAGAGGAGTTCAAGAGCGACGAGGGCGTAGATATTCGTCAGGATGCTATGGCTCACCAGCGTTTGAAAGAGGCTGCAGAGAAGGCTAAGATTGAGTTGTCAAGCACAACAAGCACCGAGATTAACTTACCTTATATTTTCCCTGTAAACGGAATTCCAAAGCACTTGGTAAGAACGTTGACAAGAGCTAAATTCGACCAGTTGACATTTGAGTTGGTACAGGCTACAATCGAGCCATGTCGCAAAGCATTGTCTGATGCAGGAATGAGTGCAAGCGAAATTGACGAAGTTATCCTTGTTGGAGGATCATCACGTATTCCGGCAGTTCAGCAGAAGGTTGAGGAGTTCTTTGGAAAGGCTCCATCGAAGGGAGTTAACCCGGACGAGGTTGTAGCAGTAGGAGCTGCTATCCAGGGTGGAGTTTTGACAGGAGAGGTTAAGGATGTATTGTTGCTCGACGTTACTCCCCTATCTCTTGGAATTGAGACTCTTGGCGGTGTTATGACAAAGCTTATCGATGCCAACACAACCATCCCTACAAGAAAGTCTCAGGTATTCAGTACCGCTGTTGACAACCAGCCATCGGTTGAGATTCATGTATTGCAAGGTGAGCGTTCAATGGCTAAGGACAACAAGTCACTTGGACAGTTCCACTTGGATTCAATTCCACCCGCACCACGTGGAGTGCCACAGATTGAGGTAACATTCGATATCGACGCTAATGGTATTTTGAATGTATCTGCTAAGGATAAGGCTACCGGTAAGGAGCAGTCTATCAGAATCGAGGCTTCATCTGGCTTGTCAGATGCTGAGATTCAGAGAATGAAGGACGAGGCTGCAGCTAATGCCGAGAGCGATAAGCAGGAGAAGGAGCGCATTGATACAATCAACCAGGCTGACTCAATGATTTTCCAGACAGAGAAGCAGTTGAAGGAGTTTGGCGATAAGATTCCTGCCGACAAGAAGGCTCCTATCGAGTCTGCATTGGAGGAGTTGAAGAGCGCACACAAATCTCAGAACATCGATGCAATCAAGGCTGCAACCGAGAAGTTGAACAGCGCATTCCAGGCAGCAAGCCAGGATATGTATAACGCTCAGCAGCAGGGTCAGCAGGCTCAGGGTGGAGCCGGATTCGATCCTAATGCAGGAGCCGGCGCTCAGGGAGGTTCTTCATCTCAGCAGGGTGACGTTCAAGACGCTGATTTTGAGGAAGTAAAATAATTCAGGTTTTTAAATCAACCCTATATAAAATCAGCGTGTAACCTTGCGGCTACACGCTGATTTTTGTTTATAAAATAAGTGAAGATGTTTGCGTATTTTATTGGGAATAATGATATTTAGAAATAACTTTGTCAAAACAATTGTTCTTCACCATGATGTTATGTTAATAGATTGAACTATTTTATGTTTACTCCTTGAACTATTTCTCCAGTTCAATTTCAAGGTGTAATATTTTAATAATCCGTAACTTACTCAAACATAGCAATAGTTCAATATTTAACCATTTTCATTCACCTTGAACCATTGTCTTGAACCATTAAACAAGAAACGCACCTGTTTTATCGATTTTATGTCAATTACATTACAATTTATAGGAGCTATTTATTTGTTGTTATAAAATTGTAAAAGCAGGTTTTTATTCATAATTTTGCAAAAATCCCAATAAAAGTCAAGCAAACCATGAGAAAATTCAGAACAATTTTTGCTGCGTTTCTTGTTATTGCAGCAATCGTTTCATGTGAGGATGAAACTGCCAAAGATATTATCGACGATGGTAACGGAGATAACAATGGCACAGAGAATGTAGTTCCGTCAGACCCCAACAACAACGAGGGAGAGGGAGAGCAAACTCCTCCTGCAACAGATGGCCAGCAGACTGTTGTAGTAGTAGATACAATGGAGGTAATTGCCAATATAGAGGAGGTTTCTTACGAAGGTGGAACTATCAATTTCGTAACAAAGACAAATATTGCCTATTCAGTAGCTGCTGATCAGGAGTGGATTACAATTACCTCTGATGGTCGTGCATTGACAGCTGAATACACAGTTACAGCTACAATTGTAGCTAACGAGGGTGCGGCTCGTGAGGGTGTTATCACTGTTACATTCCAGGACGAGGCTGCTACTGCTAAAACAGTAACAGTTAAGCAAGCATCCAAACCAGTTGCGGAACCGGAATATGTTGTTGATGAGCACGGCTACGCTACATTTAGCTACGAAGGCTTCACCTTTAAGATAAAAGAGGAGGATTATACCTCTAACAGAAGAGGAAAGGATGCGGTTAAGTATATAAAGGAGGATCTTGACCACATTATATCTATCATTCCGGAAGAGGCACTTACCGTTATGCGCAAAAGAGCAATCTGGATGGAGAAAAACAACACAGCTAATGCAAGTGCCGCATGGTATCACAGATGGGCCGGTTACCCTGCATCAATTGGAGATTTAAGCGAAAAGGGAAAATGTGTTGAGATTACTAACTTCAACTATTACATTTCATGGTCTGATCAGAATCAACCATTAATGGTTCTTCACGAACTTAGCCACCTTTATCACGACCAAGGCCTTAATAAGGATCAACAACAGGCAGTTAAAGAGGCATACCAGAATGCAAAGAGTGAGGGTCTATACACTACAGGATGGTATAGAAGCAATACAAAATACACCACTCAAAGTCAGTGGACAAAGGTAACCGACATGTATTGCATGGTTGATGAATGGGAATACTTCGCCGAGCTAAGCGAGGCATATTGGGGCGAGAATGATTACTATCCATTCAACTATGAGCAACTTAAAGAGCACGATACAGTAGGATTCGCAATGATGGAGAGTATCTGGGGAGCCAAGTAACAGGAAGTGACTAATTCATCCCCCTGGACTTATATATTCGCTCTTTGGCTTGGTTAATCTCTTGCAATTTTCGTGTTGCTGCCTCCTTTACATCATCGCCCAATGTCGCAACGCGATCGGGGTGATACTCCATAACAAGCTTCTTGTATGCCTTACGCACCTCATCGTCGGTTGCTTCAGGTGAAACACCTAGAACCTTGTATGCATCCTCGATTGTGGAGCCTCCGGTGGCAAACATCCGGTCAACCACCCCGGAATCTAAACGCATTGCCACGGCAATGTGTCGCAATGCCTGAAGTTCAACCTCACGCACAACACCATCGGCTTTGACCAACTCTGCCAAATAGACAATAAGTTGCATTCTGTGCCCCCGGGGCATTGATATCGAAATTTCGTAACAAGCCTTATCAATTTGTGAACGCCAAAAATCATCGCCATTCTGTTTACGATACTCAAAAAGACGACGTATTATTTGCTCACCCTGCTCTGCTGCACTTTGGCCGAAGTTTGAACGTAAGAAACGGCGTACATGCTCCATTTCCGAGTGCATAATTTTGCCATCGGCCTGAATAATATGAGCCGACAATACCATCAGCGAAAAGAGAAAACCATTCCTCTCATTTGTCGCTCCGGAATTTTGACTTGCATATCCCTCATCTGCCTGTTCACGCCCCGCCTGAAACATATTGTCGATCATTGCACCCACTGCATACCCGGCAAGCGCACCAAGCACACCGCCTCCTGCAACAAATCCCAAAAATCCACCTATCCACTTTGCTTTTCCCATCTTAACTATTTAATTTAACATATATCCTGAATCGCAAAGATAAGGAAATTCACTAAATTTGCATCATAATTTAGATGTCGAAACAAAACTGATTCTTAAAATGAATAAGATTATAAATCCATATATAAGCGAGGGCGAAGAGTTAGGCTACAACTGCTTTGGATGTGCCCCTAACAATCCTTATGGATTGAAGATGGAATTCTTCGAGGATGGAGATGAGATTGTGTCATATTGGACTCCACGCGACAACTACCAGGGATGGTTAAAGACCCTTCACGGCGGTATTCAGGCAACAATTCTTGACGAGACCTGCGCTTGGCTTGTATCAAGAAAATTCCAAACCTCGGGAGTTACCACAAATCTAAACGTAAAATACAGACAATCAATTCCTACCGGCGATGAAATAACACTTGAAATACGAGCAAAAGTAAAGGAGCAGAAAAGAAATTTTCTAATTATCGAGGCATCAATAAAGCACAACAACACAATATGCTCGACTGCTGAGTTAACCTTTTTCTGCTTCCCCAAAGAGAAAGCAGAAAAAGAGTTTCACTTTAAACCATATTTGGTTGAGGGGGAGTAATCAATACACCTCCTTAGCCACCTTATAGACACTATCTGAAGCAAGGAACGAATAGAAGTGTATTCCCGGAACGCCACTTGCAATCAATTCCTTACACTGTGCAGTACACCACTCTACCCCTACAATCCTTGCCTCATCGTCGGTTTTACATTTTCTAAGCTCTGCTGCAAACGGCTCTGGAATATCGGAACGGAATACCTTTGGCAACACATTGAGTTGACTACGCAACACCACCGGTTTAATTCCCGGAATAATCGGAACAGTTATACCCTCGGCACGACATTTCTCGACAAATGAGAAATATTTCTGATTATCGAAAAACATTTGAGTAACAACATAATCTGCTCCGTTACGAATCTTCTCCTTCAAATAGAATATATCCGAATCCATATTTGGAGCCTCTTCATGTTTCTCGGGATAACAGGCCATTCCATACGAAAAAGGGGTATCAATTCCCTCTATCTTAGAGCCATCGATTAACACTCCTTTATTAAAATCATTTACCTGGGTCTGTAACTCTAAGGCGTAGTTGTGATATTGATTTTCAGTTCCTTTTGCTATTTCTATAGGCTTTGAGTCTCCACGCAAAAGGAGCAAATTGTGCACACCAAGGAAATTCAAATCCAACAATGCATCCTCGGTCTCCTCTTTGGTAAATCCTTTACAAATGATATGCGGGACCGCCTGAATACCATACTTGTTTTGAATTGCCGAAGCAATAGCCACGGTTCCCGGACGCTTGCGAATTGTTGCTTTTTTCAAGTTGCCATCGGGTTGTGTTTGGTATATAATCTCGCTATGGTGCGATGTAATGTTTATATACTTGGGATCAAGTTCACGAAGTTTGTCCACGATATTGAACACTTTGTCTATACTGTTACCACGCAGTGGAGGTAAAAGCTCGAAAGAGAATATCGGACTCTTCCTATTGTTAATAATATCAATTACCCTCATAAGAAATCGTTTAGTAGTTTAGTGGTGCTAAGGTATAAAAAAAATGGGCAACTTGTTTAACCAAGCCACCCAAAAGATTTATTATGCTTAAATTTAGAACTATTCAATTAGAATGTGAAGTCAACTCCCAATCCAAATACCTGATTTGTACGCTTGTATGACTTAGCTCCCTGAACCGATGGAACAGTAACGGTCTCGCTCATTGCATGATAGTTTGTGAAGTCCATGTTATAATCCTGATACTTAGACAAGAAGTAAGCCACATTCAACTTCACGCACTTGCTGATATTCAAAGCACCTCCAAAACCAACAGCGTATGAGTCACATGAGAAGGCAACATCGCTCTGGAAGTCATCTGACAAACCATAATCTGTCAACTGATAACCTGCACTAAGAGTAACCAACTTACAAACATCCCACTCAAGTCCTGCCAAATACTCGTTTGTTCCATGCTTCAAGAACTTCTCTTTTCCTCCGGCCATATCTGCCTGCTCATCCATAAATCTGTGGTACTCGACTGTTGCACGTAAATATGGCAAAAACTCGTATCCTGCTGCAACAGACAAAAATGCCGGAATATCATTTGCAGTCTTAACTCCATCGGCATACGCATTCAAAGCATCTGACCCTTGTGGACCAACCAACTCCTTGGTATCGTTCTCGAGCTCCATATTAGCCTTGAACTCATATTTTGCTCCAAGGGTTAACTTCTTGAACTTCAAAGATGCTCCAAGAATTGGGGTTACACCGAAACCTGTCTGCTCGCAATCAAGTACAATCTTGGTCAATGTAGCCGACGACTGCTGTGTTGCCTGCATATAAATTGGAGCGTATGCCTCCTTCATATCTGCATAAAGGTAGCCATCATACCCTCCGGTAAAGTAGTTGAAACGAACACCTCCGAATACAGACAACCAATCAGTAACCTTGTAAGTTGCACCAATCTGCGCTCCAAAAAGGATCTGCTTTCCGTCAAGCTGTGAGTTGATATCGTACAAATCATGAGCCGAAGTTACAGGAGCTCCAGTCTGGGCCAATAATCCAACCATACCTGCAAGCGCCTGATTATTTGCTATTCCAAACTGAACCTGAGAATCGAACATTGGTAATCCCTTTTTAAACTTAGCGTTTCCGCCACCTCCTACTACTCCGAAACCGAATGAAGCTACCCATTTGTTCTTCTTATAAGTAAGGAAAATACTTGGCAATACAGGAGCCTTAGCCTCGCCTGTATATTTTTTAGCAAACTGATTAGCCTTTACACTCTCGGGTGTACCATTATAACCAAGGTAGTTATTTACAGAATAAAGAGCCTTAATGTCACGATTCTGATATGCACTCTGTATGTTTAGAGAAAGTCCCCAACCATCCTTTTTAGCCCATGCCAAACCTGCTGGGTTGTAATATACCGCATCAATATCGGAAGTTGCTCCACGAGCAATCATTCTAAGATATGCTATTGACTGGTTTGTATTTGTCAAATAGTCTCCGGCGAACGCCTCGCCTACAATCGAAATCGCCACTACAAGTAGCATCAATAATTTTTTCATCTTTTTACTTTTTTCGTTTTGCGGGCGCAAAATTGCAATAAAATATTCACATCTCCCAAAGAAAAGTGCAATTTTCTTGCTCTAAATATGAAAATAGGGCTTTTAAACCAAATTATTGTAAATTGGACTACACCTTTTTTAACATTTACTAATACTCTCAGTAATAACGTTTTAAATAATTTTATATACAATAATCGATAAAACGCTTGTTTTGTTAACATAATATTGTAATTTTGCACTTGCAATGTTACAAAACACTAACTACAAACGTTTTTACAGAGAATTGGAATAATGAACGAAAAGGCAAAAAAAATATTTGAAAAGATTTTGGATATACTGTTAGTTACCCAATTAACAGCATTGGCTCTTTTTGTTCTATATGTAGGAATACGCATATTTGTCGCAGAGACCTACTCAATACCCACCGACTCCATGCGCCCAACACTTATTCCGGGCGATAAAATTCTTGTAAACAAACTTTGCCACGGAGCACGTCTTTATCGCAACTTTGATTTTCTGGACAGTTTTGACAATCCCGATGTGATTAGAGTTCCGGGCCTACGCCCCATCAGAAACAACGACATTGTTGTATTCAACTTTCCATACGGACGAGGTTGGGACTCAATTTATATGGAGCATCCGAAGTTCTTCTGTAAAAGATGTATTGCCACACCCGGCGATACCTTATCTATAAGGGACGGTTTTTATGAGATTAGTGGCGAGCGAGGTTTCGGCTACATGGATGACCAGCAAACCATGAAACGAACCTTTAGAATTACCAAATATGCAGATACAATTGCCTACCCCATGCACCCCGAGGTTGGATGGACTCTGATAGAGATGGGGCCGATGCTCATTCCTAAGGTTGGCGACTCAATAACTATCGATCGCAAGAATTTCCTTATATACCGCAAGATGATTACATTCGAGACCTCGTCCGAAATATTATGGAACGACTCACTGCAATGTTGCACTCAGGATGGTATTCCAATAAAGGGATATATATTTAGCAAAGATTGGTATTTTATGGGCGGAGATGCATGCCATAACTCACAAGACAGCAGGTACTTCGGCCCAATACCCGATGACTTCATTGCAGGACGGGCAACAAGAATATATTGGTCAAAGGATAAATACTTTGATAATATAAGGTATGACCGTTTTCTTAAAAAAATATAACAAGGAGACAAAAAGAGATAAGCTAATTTGGTTAATAGTTAAAATGTCAGTAAATTGCGACAAATAAGATATAATTATGAAAGGTAGAGTGCTAACAATGGTAACGCTTGCATGCGTTTTAGGCTTTGGAATTACAAGTTGCAAAGATAAAGAGAAGAGCGAAGAGGAGGAACTCAGTGGACGAATTGAGCAACAAGAGGATATAGTAAAAGTAAAGGCAACCCCTACAAAGAGTGGCCCCTTCGAGACCGAGATTGCCAGCAACGGAAAAGCTGAGGCAAGCAAAAAGGCTGTTCTGACCTTCAAAGGTGGTCAGACCATCATGAATGTAAATGTAGAGAATGGCGCACGAGTAAAGCAAGGTGACATTATCACCGAACTCGACCCCGAAGAGCAGAAATTGGCTCTTGCGTCGGCAAGCGAGAATTACGAAAAGGCTAAATTGGATTTGTTGGAGCGTTTGCTATCAGAGGGTATAACCAATTTACAGGATACAGTAAAACTGGATAGCGAAAAGTTGCAAAACATTAAACTGAGAAGCGGATTCACATCGGTGGAGAATCAATACAAGGCTGCACTGCAAGATTATAACAATTTGACTATTAAGGCTCCATTTAGTGGTGTTATTGCCGATTGCGATTTAAAACCATATAATCCTGTATCGAAGTATGATATGGTCTGCACCCTTATCGATGACTCTCAAATGGAAGTTACATTCAATGTAATGGAGAGCGAGGTAAAGTCGATTGCAAAGGGAATGCCGGTTCTAGTATCACCATACATTGCCGATACAATTCAGATTCAAGGTGTTATCAGTCAGGTTAACCCTAAGATTGACAACAACGGAATGGTTAAGATTAAGGCTACCATAAATAATAACAATGCCCTTTTGGTTGATGGAATGAACGTTTCGGTTCTTGTACGTAGAGCCACTACCGAAGCTATTATTATTCCAAAGAGTGCCGTACTTCCCAGACAAGGCAGAAAGGTTGTATTTACCCTTGAAAATGGCAGGGCGATATGGAAATATGTAACAGTATCGGCCGAGAATAGCACCGAGTGCGCAATTTCAGAGGGACTTACCAAGAATGACATTGTAATTTACGAAAACAATTTAGGGCTGTCGCACGATTTGCCTGTAACCGTAGAGGAGTAATAGTATCGGTATGAGCGACAGTGTTAAAGGCAATAAAAAGGGTTTTTCGCACTTCTCCATCAACATTATATTTGTTGTATTAATGTTGCTGGGTTTGTCGATAGTGCCAAAACTGTCGTTACAACTAAACCCCTCAAGCCGCTCAAACCATCTGAGTGTCAGTTTCTCGTGGCCGGGAGCCAATCCCGAGATGCTCGAAATGGAGGTTACTACTAAACTCGAGGGAGCATACGCCAGAACAAAGGGATTAAAAGAGATTTACTCAACCACCTATGCTAATTACGGTTATATCTCTATGGAGATTGATAAATCCGAGAATATCGATGCCATAAAACTCTATCTATCATCGATTACCCGCTCACTTGCCAAAGAGTTCCCTGAAGGTGTTACCATAGGCTCGGTTAATGGCGGTGGTTACAATAATGCAGAAGAGGGGGAGCATCTGCTACTGACATACGTTATTACCGGTCCGGGTGCATCGGAGCAGGTTGCCAAGTTTGCAGAGAAGAATATTGCCCGACCAATATCGGGAATCGAGGGAGTTGAGAAGATCAACATTACAGGTGAGAATCCATTCCGCTGGGTATTGTATTATGATGAAAATGTTCTTCGCGAAATGAACATTACAAGCTATACCATTTCGAGGGCCATAAATAATTACTACTCTCGTCTGGATGGCGGTAAGGTTCTGGTAAATGATTTTCCTGAAAAGAGTTATACATACTTGGTTTTCAAGGGGTGTGAAGAGGAAAAATATTCAAATATTGCAGCCATTCCTGTAACAAATATTGATGGCAGAGTAATAAAACTTGGCGATATTGTCACCATTGACTATATTGAGCGTGAGCCCTCGTCATACATGAGAATCAATGGATTGAATCTAATCAATATCAATATTTTCAACTCTAAAGGGGCAAACATCATTGATTTGTCATCAAAACTGCAGGCAAAAATCAATGAATTGGAAAAGGAGTTTCCTGATGGATACTCGGTAAAGTTAATGCTTGACAATAGCGTTGAACTAAACGAGGAGCTTAATACCAACCTTGTCAGAACTGCATTGACTGTATTGATTCTTTTGCTCTTTGTCTATATTGTGAGTCGTAGCTGGAAGTATTTGGCCATTATAACCATATCGCTATGTGCCAATATCTTTATTGCCTTGATTTTCTACAATATATTTGAAATTGAAATCCACCTGTACACATTGGCCGGTATTGCCGTTTCGTTCGGTATTATCATTGACAATGTAATTGTTATGGCTGACCACTATAGAAAGTACCGTAACATTAAAATAGTCATGGCAATCATTGCCGCAACTTTAACCACGGCAGGAGCCATGCTTGTAATGTTCAACATGGATAATGCCATTATGAAAAACATGTGGGGATTTACAACAGTGATTATCATAAACTTGCTTGTATCCATTGTGGTAGCACTGATGTTTGTGCCCTCACTTATGGAGGCTCTGAAATTACAAAAGGAGAGGAGACACAAAAGTACAAAGTCGCGCCGTAGAGTTGTAAAATTCACACGAATATACAAACGGTACATTCAATTTGGTCGTCGATTCCGCTGGGCATATATTGTGATTCTTATTTTAGGATTCGGGATTCCAACATTTATGCTACCGGCCTCGATGTCGATTTACGAGTATAAATATGCGGAGCTATACAACAAAATATTCAGCAACGAAACTGCTCTGACCATAAAACCGTGGATAGATAAGATTTTAGGCGGCTCGTTACGCCTATTCATTAAAGGTGGAGGCGGAGAGTGGCGCAGAACAGACGAGAACGAGCGTACCAGAACCCGACTGAATGTCACAATGACCATGCCAACGGGAGCAACGTTGGCGCAGATGAACGAGGCTATGATGCGCATGGAGAACTTTGTTTCCGGTTTCCCACAGGTAGAAACCTTTACCACATCCATCTATTCTGCCACAAACGGATATATGAATATCTACTTCTACGAGGAGTTCGACGAGAACAGTTCTGTACCTGAAAGGGTTAAACAGGAGTTGATTCGTTTTGCAAACTCGATTGGTAATGCAGATTCCGATATTTCGGGTGTTGGGCGAGGCTTCTCGAACAGAACCGGTGACGGATATAGAAGTTCAAGCCTTGCTGTAACCGGTTACAACTATCGACGGGTATATCAATATGCAGAGCAACTGCGCGATGAGTTGGCAAAACAACGACGAGTGCAACGTTTATATATTGGAAATGCCGCAAATCCGGATAAAAACAAAGAGTTTACACTATATGCAGACAAGAAACTACTTGCCCGCAACAACTCCGATGTTGAATGCGTATTGAGCGGATTGCACAACTTCTCATCGACCGAGGATATTGCTGCCGAGGCATATATCGATGGTAAGCTGGAACCAATTATTCTAAAAGCGAAGAATCGCGAACGCATATCACTTTGGGAGATGCGAAATACTCCTATCAGCGGTAATAATTCATCATTCCGTTTAGATGACATTGGCACTATTGTCGAGGAGATGGCCTTCGAAGAGATTAGCAAACGCAATCAGGAGTACACAATAAATGTGCAGTACGATTTCCGAGGCGATTACATGTTGGCAGAAAAGAAGCGCGAGGAGGTCATGAAGGAGATGAACAGCCGCCTCCCGGTTGGTTTTAAGGTTAAAGAGGATGACCGATACCACTACTCGTGGAGAAACATCAATGGAATTGACGAGCGAATCTGGTACATCTTAATGGTTATTGCAATTATATGGGTTATATGTTCTATTTTGCTTGAATCGTTAAAACAATCTCTGCAGATAGTCATTATTGCACCTATGTCGTTTATCGGCTGCTTCTTAGGGTTCTATCTGTTTGGTTTATCCTTTAACGAAGGTGGATTGGCCGCCTTTATCTTGATGTGCGGTTTGTCGGTCAACTCCATGATCTATATTTTCAACGATTTTAACAACAAGGTCAGAGCCGGTCGCAAACCGAATCTGAACACATATCTATCAGCTTTTAATGCCAAGATTACCCCTATATGGTTGACAACCATATCAACCATTTTGGGTTTTGCGCCATTCCTTATTGGCGAGACCACCGATTTCTGGGTCTCATTGGCAATTGGAACGATGAGTGGATTACTCTTCTCGCTGGTAGTCCTAATATTTGTTTTACCTATATTCTGCTTAAAGTATGATCAAGTTTTTACTAAATAGACCGATTGCAGTGATTATGTCGGTACTTGCACTATGTGTTCTGGGAGTTGTGTCAGCTTTAAAACTTCCCATTTCGCTTATGCCCGACATTGATATTCCCGAGATAACCGTCAGTTACTCGCGCGATAATGCATCTGTTCGTGAAATGGAAAATTCCATTACTGCCGAGATACGTAATCAACTGCAACAGACCCCTAACCTTACAGACATTACAACTGAATCATACGAAGGTGGAGGTAAGATTACAATGCGCTTCAGCTATGGTACCGATATAGATTATGCCTTTATCGAGGTAAACGAAAATATCGATGCCGCAATGAAGTACATGCCACAAGACATGGCCCGTCCATCAATTATTAAAGCTTCCACATCGGATATTCCTGTTTTCCAGATATATGTAACACCTAAAAACAACTTCACCGAGCAGGATTTTCTGGAATTTTGCGAATTTGCCGAGAGTGTTTTGAAGAAACGTTTGGAGCAATTGCCCGATGTCGCCATTGTCGATATAAGCGGTTACTACGAACCGGAACTTTACATTCTGCCTAACTACACTAAATTGCACTCATTGGGTATTACCCAGGATCAATTGGCAAGTGCTATTGATAAGAACAACAGAATTGCCGGAAGTTTGATGGTTCGCGACGGTTACTTCCAATACAATGTGAAGTTTACCAGCCAATTATCATCGACAGAAGAGATCGAGGAGGTATATTTGAACGTTGACGGTCGAATATTGCAACTTAAAGATATTGCCGAAGTTGGTATTCGCCCACGAGACAAGCGCGGAGTTTTCCTTAATAGTGACAAACAGAGTTTGTGTATGTCGGTTATCAAACAGTCCGATGCCCGTATGAGCGATATGACCGAGAATATTACCGAAATGCTCAACAACTTCCGCTCTGATTACCCGGAAATCGACTTTACCGTTTCACGCGACCAGGCTGAACTTTTGAACTACTCTATCGATAATTTAGTTGATAGTTTAACCGTTGGTATCCTTTTAGCTGTAGGTATTATGTTCTTCTTCCTGAAGGATCCACGCTCGCCAATAATTATTGCCCTAAGCATCCCTATTTCGGTTATCATTACCATGCTGATATTCAAGTTTGTAAACATGTCCATCAATACAATATCATTGGCAGGTTTGATTATGGGAGTGGGAATGATGGTCGATAATGCCATTATTGTCATTGATAACATTACCCAGCACAGGGAGCGAGGATACAAACTATTCGAGGCCTGCAACATTGGAACCCTTGAGATTATCCGTCCGCTTATCTCATCGGTATTGACCACCTGCGCGGTATTTATTCCACTTATCTTTTTGGGCGATATTTCAGGTGCGTTGTTCTATGACGAGGCGATGGCCGTAACCATAGGACTTTTGGTTTCATTGGTTATATCGATAACCATTATCCCGGTATTATACCACTTGATACTTGGAAAATGGAACACCTCGAAGATCACCATTAAGGGCTTTGGAGACAAGGATCTGGAGGCTCTTTACACCAAAGGTTACAACTTTGTATTCAAAAACCAGAAGCGTACATGGCTCATTATCGGAATCTTTATTGCGATTGGAGTTGTAGCCATGTTTACCTCGAAGGTCGAGCAAATGCCACCGGTTGAAACAAGCGAAAAGTTAGTAAAGATTGACTGGAACAGCAGCATCCATATCGATGAGAACCAGAATAGAGTGAAGAGTATCATTAACCGGTTCGGTCCTCAATGCGAAGAGATAACTGCCCATGTTGGAGAGAAACAGTTCTTCCTTAACAACGAGGAGAAACAACATATTAATCAGGTTGAGCTGTATATCAAAACCGAAAATATTGCAAAATTGAACAACTGCATTAATGAATTGGAACAATATATCCGTACGGAATATCCCGAAGCCACATTCAAGAGTGCAAAGGTGGAGAATCTGTTCGAACAGATGTTCAAGAGCAATAACGCTCCACTTATTCTGCACTTAAGCAGTCATGATGGAGCTATTCCCGAGTTGAAACAGATTAACTGCTATATCGACTCGATTGCGAACAGATTCGGGCAGCCCGATATTAACCGTCCTACTACCGAGGAGCGCATGGTTATCCATTTGCGTCCCGATGTCATGGCACTGTATGGAGTTTCTCAGAATGCCCTGATCTCAACACTTGAAAAGGAGATCAACAAAACCTCTATCGGCAAACTGAACACCGGAAACCGCTACATTCCACTTGTTGTTACGAGTGACGAGGAGACAATTTACGAGATTGCAAAGAAGAGCAACGTTGCAAGCGACAGAACCGACGAGTATGGCAGAATAAACTATGTCCCGGTATCAGATCTTATTGATATTGGCAATGAGGCCGACTACAAGACCATCACCGGAAGAAAAGAGGGAAGCGTTATTCCTATTGTCATTACCGATTACAAAATTGCCAATCAGGATTTGATTCAGTATGCAACTCTATTGGCAAAAGATATGAACATGGAGGTTAATGTCAGTGGAGATATTATCAGCGGTAACGAAACAATTGCCGACATGACACTGATTATCATCATTGCCATTTTTATGCTCTATTTCATTATGGCAGCACAATTTGAATCGCTCAAAATGCCGCTTATCGTTTTGGTCGAGATTCCTATCGATATTTGCTTTACTGTAGCCGTTATGAAGCTTGTCGGGACATCGATAAACCTTATGTCCATGATTGGATTTGTGGTTATTTGCGGTGTTGTTATCAACGACTCAATTCTTAAAATCGATACAATCATTAAGTTGGAGAAGCAGGGAATGAGTACTCTTGAGGCTATTCACGAGGGAGGAGTTCGCCGTTTGAAACCAATTTTGATGACCAGTCTGACCTCGATTTTTGCAATGATTCCTATGTTATGGGGCGATGATATTGGAACTCAACTTCAATATCCATTGGCAGTAACAATTATTGCCGGCATGACATTCGGTACTTGTGTCAGTCTCTTCTTTGTTCCACTCTGTTACTACTTAGCCCGAAATATCGGAAGAAAGCTAAAAGCATAAAATTGAGGATTTATATGGCCATACACCACTATAAGCAGATAATTCATTTCCCTAACGTTATATCATTCTATACCGACAGGGAAGATGGATATAGCAGTGGTAATTATGGCTCATTCAACTGTAACTCATATTGTGGAGATGTGCCTGATAGTGTACATAAAAACCGCAAAAGGTTAAAAGAGTGGTTAGGTGGTGGAGAGCTTATCTTTCCCAAACAGACTCATAGTACAAACACTCTTGTTATTGACGAGAACTTTCTAAAAAAAGAGACAGAAGAACAACAAAAACTTTTGGATGGCATTGATGCACTTATCACAAATATACCCGATAAAGTACTCTGCATATCAACAGCCGATTGTATTCCGATAACTATTTATGACACTCAAAAACAGGTTATAGCCGCCATTCATGCCGGATGGCGAGGTACAGTTGGAAGAATTGCAAAAGAGTGCATAGAAACAATGCAAAACAGTTATGAATGCCAGCCACAAAACCTGATAGCAAATATAGGTCCCGGAATATCTGTTGAGGCATTTGAGGTTGGGCTTGAAGTTTACGAAGCCTTTGAGAAAGAGGGGTTCGATATGTGGAGAATTTCACAATTCAACAACTCTACCGGTAAATGGCATATTGATTTAAAGGAGTGTAACAGAATCCAACTGATGGAGTGCGGTATAAAAGAGGTGGCTATTGAGGATTGCCAAATATGCACCTACAATAACCACCACAAATTCTTTTCAGCCCGAAGACTTACAATTCACTCCGGCAGAATCACCAACGGAATTGTTCTAAAAGGATAATTCAAGAATACTATTCCTGCTCCTTAAAGTAGTTGTCAAGCAATTCGAAAGCTGCCATAAAGGAGCTTTGCTCGTTGTTCAGAACCCGTTTCTCCGCAGCCTGAATATTCTCTTTCTGACTCTCATAGAAACGCTGACGAAGTTGCTCATTGATAGTCTCGTACATCCAATACTTGGCCTGCTC
Organism: uncultured Odoribacter sp.; assembly: GCA_964567845.1. GTDB lineage: Bacteria > Bacteroidota > Bacteroidia > Bacteroidales > Marinifilaceae > RGIG9079. The sequence goes on from CAZMOG010000012.1 coordinate 20,327, forward strand.
GCTTCTACGGCTCTCAAAGTAACCATTCTGCTGGGTTTTACTGCAATAGTTCAGGATATTGTCCCAAATCTCCTTGATTCCGGTCTTCTCGTATGCAGAACAGGTATTAACTGTCGGCTCAACTCCCGACTCATGAGGAGGGAAGAAGTGAAGCGCAGTCTGCAACTGTGTCTTTGCCAATTGGGCACGGGTTATATTGTTTCCGTCGGCCTTGTTGATGATGATACTGTCGGCCATCTCCATAATGCCTCGCTTGATTCCCTGAAGCTCATCGCCCGCACCGGCAATCTGCACCAACAGGAAGAAATCTACCATTGAGTGTGCGGCAGTCTCGCTCTGACCAACTCCAACGGTCTCGACAATCACAACATCGAATCCTGCAACCTCGCACAAAATCATAGCCTCGCGTGTTTTACGTGCCACACCTCCAAGCGAACCTGCCGATGGCGAAGGACGTATGTAGGCGTGTGGATCGCAAGCCAACTCCTCCATTCGGGTCTTATCGCCAAGGATACTACCCTTTGAACGCTCACTACTCGGATCGATTGCAAGCACGGCAACCTTGTGTCCCTCATTTGTCAGGAACTTTCCGAATGCCTCGATAAAGGTACTCTTTCCCGCTCCCGGTACTCCGGTTATTCCAATTCTTACACATCTACCCGACGATGGCAAACATTGGCGAATTACCTCTTGCGCAAGCTTCTGATGGTCGGTTCTTGAACTCTCGACCAAGGTAATTGCCTGGCTAAGAATATTTATATCTCCACGCAAAATTCCATCGACATAATCTGTTACGCTCAGTTCTTTTCGACGTATGTTTTTCAACCGTTCAGCCAAACGCGGATTCATTGGTGCCGGGGCATCAATTCCTTTGTTTACCTTCAACCCCTCGTATTCGGGACTGTTTTCAGGATGTTCCATAATTGTATGCTATTTTATTTTTTTTCCAGTGTTAATATCTCTTCAAGCAACGAACAGACAAGGGGATTCTCTTCCAATGAGCCACGCACATTCTCAATATCGCACTCCACCTCATCAAGACTCTCTGCATCTAATCCGAAGCCAACGGTCGATGCCGGCGAAAACTCTTTGGCTGCATCGTTAAGAACCCTTTTCAAGAGCCAAATCTTGGCCTCGGCTCCACGGTGAATCAACTCCTCGGGGATAACATCGGGGCCATATTCTGTGTGGATAAGGGCACTGCACCACTCATTGCACCACTCATCGTAACCGGCATGAAGCGAACGTACCATTTTGGAAAGTTTGGAAATTGTCAAATTTTCATCGTTGCGCATCAATGCCATAAAGTGTTCAACCTCGCTTTGAGGGGCCAACAATCCTGCCATATCAACCCAAGGCTCAACCCGGCCCGGAGCTGTTATGCCGTATTTCTCTACCCTTTCTCCAATGAAAATATCTATTGCCGCTCCATATAGAGCAATTCCCTGCTCCAAAGCATCGGCCATTATCCTTATATCATCAATTGTGTAGTAACCGTGAAGTGGCTTGAACTGCTCCTTGATTTGAAGTAGTGTATCACAAGCGCTGATACAATTGTCAACTGTATATGGAGACAACCACTCAAAAGAGATTGAATCTAAGGGTTCTGTACTTTTACGCTCATCGCGCTTTGGCCATTTACGCACATCTCTGTGAGTTCCTACACTTCTCAATGCGGCTCCTGGAAGCAGATACTCCTGCCCACCCTTCTCTATCAGGTATGAGAATGGAAATTCCGAGGTGTCGGGATGGTTATAATGGTGTCCCATTACCATTGAGAATGCACCAATTTTGGCAGGCCAAAGAATATATGACCCACTTGCCAACTTAACGCCTCGTTCAGTAATTCCCTGGTGCATTGGTCCAAGTTTATACAGGTGATTGCTTTGATTACTGCCTGATCCTGCATTAAAGAACGAGAATAGTCCACCTATTAAAAGCGTTGATTTGTGCATGCTTACGGTATAGGGCGCTGCAAATATCGCACACGCCTCGCCATTCTCTAACTGGCTATTGGCAAATATCAAAGAGTCGTGAGCCGTAAAACCATTGGCAATTTTACATGATTCACCAATGAAACAACGCTCAATGTGTGCATTATTCTCTACAATTGATCCGCAAGATATTATAAAATTCTTAGCTATCACTCCGTTCCTCAACACAATCGGCGAATATGAAGCACTGTTTACAGAGCCGTTCTCCAATAATGTTACCTGGCTCACCTCGGCACACTCGCCAATGCGGACATTGATTATGTTGCCACACCCCTCAATGTGTGAGCCCTCGCCTATAAAACCCTGGGTTGTATTTATCGATGTCACGTAGTCGGCAACTAAGTGCTGAATGATTTTAAGAATATCACTCTTGTAACGATAAAAGGCTGCCATATAGGCAATTACCGAAGACAAGCGGTTAAAGATGGGTATTTTGCGACCTCCGGTTTCATCCATTACCGAAACCTCTACTCCGTTTCCGAACGAGGTCTCGCCCACAACAGCAACTCGCTGAACATTACGAATAACACAATTTGCCGAAACATTGTAGTTGCTCAACATTGATACGCGCTCAATGTATGAATCCTTGCCAATTTCGCAGTTGTGCAATACAGAGTCATAAACTCCGCAATTTGTAGCCACCACTCCATCGAGCAACATTGTTCCGTTGTTGCCTAAGAGACGTATATCTCCATAGAATTTAGTACGTTGAATATTCTCGGGCAGGAAGCCGTTTCCAACTTTAATTCTACTCCAATCCTCGGCGCTGCATCCGTTATTTTCAAGAATATCAATCTCTTGCTCTGTCAATAATCGCAACATACCTTTATTTTTTATTCGTTCTAACTACAAAATTAAAACAAATCACACTTATTCACAACTCTGCTCTGCGTATTGTGGCAACGCTGAGCTTAAAACAATTTTTCCGTCATTAAACGTTCCACACAATAGTTCATTGCCATTTGTTATGGCCACATGAATTGCACATAGCTCTGTGTTGTAACAAAAGGCTTGATCAAAGACCTGTTGAGTTAATTTCACTCCACTCTTTTTACACTCCACAAGCAAAAACACCGAGCCATCACGTTTGTAACACACCAAATCAAATCTGCGGTTTAAACCATTAAGCGGGACCTGCTTCTCAACAGCTATCAAACCCTTTGGATAGTTCAACTTATTGATAAGATAGTGAACCAAATGTTGACGCACCCACTCCTCGGGAGTTATTACAACATATTTGTTTCGTATTATATCGAAAATCTGCTGTTCCCCTTGATACAACCTTACCTTATAGTCAAACGGTGGAAAAATCATTGCTTTAGGTTATTGTTTAACTCTCAATAAACTGCTATCACCATAACTAAGGAATCTGAAACCGTTAGCCATGGCATAGTTGTACACTTTATGCCAATCATCCCCAATTGCAGCACCAACAAGTAGCAAAAGGGTGCTGTGCGGTTGGTGGAAATTTGTAAAAAGACGGTTAACTACCCTGTATTTGTACCCCGGCACAATGATTATGGTTGTTGCCGCCTTTAGACTATCTGCATTGGTTTCGTCGAACCATGACAAAAGGTTCTGCATAGACTCTTTCAGTGAAACATTTTGAGGCAATGAATAAGGCTCCCACTGCTCAATGTGGTAAAACTCCTCAATGCCCAATCCCCTTTTTACCCCCATCCAATAGAGGCTCTCCAAGGTTCTTACCGAGGTTGTACCAACTGCAACAATTTCGCCCTGTGCATTCAGTATATTTTCAACTGTTGTTCGCTTTATTACAACATGTTCCGTGTGCATATCATGCCCACCTATCAACTCCGATTTTACCGGACGGAATGTTCCTGCACCCACATGTAGTGTTACCTCGTCGGTTGTGACCCCCTTTTCTCTTAACTGCCGGATTATGGATTGCGTAAAGTGCAATCCGGCTGTAGGCGCAGCCACTGAACCCTCGTTCTTGGAATAGACCGTTTGGTAACGAAGAGTATCGCTCGATTCCGACTCTCTGTTCAAATATGGAGGAATTGGAATCTTTCCACAACTCTCCAAAACCTCGGCAAATGAACAACCCGAACTCCATGAGAAACGAATTGTAACCTCGCCCCCATCCAAAATTTCAACCTTCTCAGCATTTAGTTGCAAAACTTCACCATTCAGGCTGAAGCTACAACTTATAACACCCTCTTTCCATTTTTTCAGGTTACCAACCAAACAACGCCATTCACAACTTTGACGCTCAGCAAAATTGCAGGCATAATCGGCCGGTTTTATGGGTTCCAGACAGAATATCTCTATAACAGCACCTGTAACTTTCTTGAAAAAAAGACGCGCATGGATAACCTTGGTATTGTTGAAAATCAATAACTCATTGCCTTGTAAAACATTCACAACATTTGAAAATGTTGTTTCTGAAATATTGCCATCATTGAAAATCAACAGTTTACTTTTATCTCTGTCGGTCATAGGATATTTGGCTATACGCTCATCGGAAAGCTCATAGTCAAATTGCTCCATTGAGATCTGCTTATATAACTCTATTTTATTCTCCATAAAATTCCACTAACTTTGCAACGCAAATTTAGTAAAAAATGAGGTCGATACATTTCATTGCAACCATATTATTCCTTTCCATGTCTCTCTATTCATGTAAAGGCAAATCAAACAATACAACCATAAATTCCACTCCAACCGATACAACAAGTTTTGTAATGGTACCGGAGTACTACGATTTTGGCGATATTACTGCCGGAGATATTGTGGGCTACACCTTTACCCTAAAGAACACCGGCACGAATAAACTAACCATAAAAGATGTAAAAACCGACTGTCCATGTACCGTTGCCGAGGTGCAAAAAAAGGAGCTACAACCAAATGATAGCTGCAAAATAGATATAGAGTTCAATTCTGCAGGAAGAAATGGATTTCAAATGAAAGAAATTCGTATCTTTGCAAACGTAAAAAATGGGGTTATAAAACTTCCATTTTCTGCATCCGTAAATCAATAGAATGTAAAACCAAATTTAAATAGAAATTTAAAATGAATGTACTATTAGCACTCCAGACCGGAGCAGAGCAGGCAAATCCAATTATGAGCTTTTTGCCTATTATTCTTATCTTTGTTGTATTCTACTTCTTTATGATTCGTCCACAAATGAAGCGTCAGAAAGAGTTGAGAAACTTCAGAGATTCATTGCAAAAGGGAGATAAAGTTGTTACCACCGGCGGCTTGTACGGAAAAATTACCGAGGTTGCTGACTACTATGTAATGTTAGAGGTTGCACACGAGGTAAAGATTAAAGTTGACAAGGCTGCCATCATTAAGGACATGACCGACGCTCAACCTGCAAAATAATTTAAAAGCAGCTTAGAATGGCTACGCAAAGGAAGTTAAAATTACACATCTTATATGCCTACCTTATTTGTGTGGCATTTGCCGTATTGCTGTGGTTATTAACCATGTTGGGCAAAAGTTACACTACCGAGATTAGTGTTCCTATAAAGTTCACCAATATCCCGCAGAACAAGATTGTAAACACAGAACTTCCTACATCGATTAAGGTTGGTGTTAACGGGCGAGGTTTCAATTTGTTGAAACTAAAAACCGCAATTGCCAACAACAACATTTCATTTAATGTTGCAGAGTTGTTGCAAACAGGTCGTTCAAATGCCGTTCATATCAACCTACAAGAATTGAGAGAGAGGATTAGTGTTCAACTAACCCCCTCTCTTTCTGTCACAAGTCTCTCGCCCGAAAATATCGATTTTACATTGGAACAGATTGCCAGCAAAGAGGTTCCTGTAAAATTTAATGGCAACATTTCATTCAATAAGCTATTCACACAAAAGGGAGAGATAAATATCGAACCACAAAAAGTAACCTTAAAGGGTGCTCACGAAATAATCGACTCAATAGAGTTCATCGACACAAAACCCTTTAACAGGCACGATATTAACGCCTCGATACAAGAGGTAATAGATTTGGTTGCAATACCAAATGTTACATACAACACCGATAAAGTTGCAATCCAAATCGATGCAGAACAGACTACCGAGGCAGAGCGCAACGCGACCATCAATGTTATCAATATGCCTTCAGATATTAGAATGACCCTATTTCCTGAGAGTGCAAAATTGACCTACAAAGTGGGGTTAAGCAGATACGAAGAGTCATTGAAGGATAACATTCATGTCGTTGTCGATTACAATGATACTAAAGATGGACGAAGTTTTCTGGAGATAAAAACAATGCAATTACCCAATTACATTGAGAACCTCAGTATCTCACCTCAACGCATTGAATATATCATTGAGTAATGGATAAAATAGCAATAACCGGGGGTATTGGTTCCGGTAAGAGTACCATTGCAAAGATGGTAGAGATTATGGGATTACCGGTCTTTTACGCAGATCCTCAGGCAAAAACACTCATTGATTCCGACCCCAAAACCAAAAGCCAACTAATCACGCTATTTGGAGAGGAGATATACAACAACGGCACTCTTAATCGCTCTGCATTAGCCAATATCATTTTTAATAATGAACAGACTAAAGAACAGGTAAACAGCATTATACATCCGGCAGTATGGCAAAAATTCTGCGACTGGAGTGCTAAACAGAAAAGCAATGTGGTTTTTATGGAATCGGCCATTCTGCACGAATGTGGTTGGGCTGACCGTTTCGACAAAATTATCTGCGTTACAGCCGACCTTGAAACACGTATTCAACGCACAATAGAGCGCGATAAAAGCAGTCGCGAACAGGTAGTTGCACGCATTAAAAACCAAATGTCCGACGAGGAAAAAGTATCAAAATCGCACTATGTGATTTACACCAATGATAATTGTTCCGAAATAGAGCAACTCCTTAAGACATTGGAAAAAATTTTGTAATTTCGCACCGAAATCAGATTACTAATAAAGCAAATCATAAAATCATGTTAAAGGAAATTTTAGCTATTTCTGGAAAGTCAGGACTTTTCAAATTTATAAGTTCTTCACCAAAGATTGTAATTGTAGAATCGTTGGCCGATAAGAAACGTACACAGGTTCGCACCGATGCAAAGGTTATCTCATTGGGCGATATTGCAATATATACCGATGAAGAGGAGATCCCTTTGGCAAAGGTATTGGAGCAGATGAAACAAAACGCAAACGGTCAGCCGGAAATCAGCCATAAAGAGGCCGATGAGAAGATCAGAGCCGTTTTCGAAAAGGCCCTACCAAACTACGATCGCGACCGAGTATATATGTCTGATATGCGTAAAGTTGTGTTGTGGTACAATCAATTGTGCGAGAACAATATGTTGAACTTTACCGACGAGGAGGAGAAGGCTGAGTAATCCTAATGCTATGGGTAACTCATGGTTTAGATTCAAGCAATTTAAAGTTGAACAACAGGGGGCGGCAATGAAGGTAGGAACCGACGGAGTTTTGGTCGGTGCCTTAGGTTTCATTCCCGCCTCCGGTTATATCTTGGATATTGGTAGCGGCACAGGATTAATTGCTTTAATGGCAGCACAACGCTCCGAAAATGCAGAGATTCATGCCATTGAAATTGACCCCAAAGCAACCGAACAGAGCAGGGAAAATTTCAACAACTCTCCGTGGAGAAGCCGTATGATGGTAAAAAACATATCGGTTTTTGACTATCTACCTGAAAACCGCTATGATTCAATATTGTGTAACCCTCCATTCTTTATCAACTCAATTAAGAATCCAAATCAAGAACTTAGCACTGCTCGCCACTGCACCGACGAATTCCGGCACGCAAAACTTCTGAACCACGTCATGGAGCACCTGCTTGCCCCCAACGGACAATTTACCCTGATTTTACCCACAACCGAAGCAGAGCAACTTCTGAAATATGCCAAAGCACAAAAAATAGGAGTAAAACGAATAGACAAAATATCATCGTTTGCAAATAGCAAGCCGGTCCGCTATACCATTCAATTTGTAAAACATGAAACAGAAACCATGCAGAGTTCATTAATACTCTATGACTCACCAAACGTTCGAAGCGAACAATACAACAAATTGATGCAGGATTTTTACCTGTAAAAAATCAAATTATTAACTTTGCAAAAATAGCAAATACGATATGAAACAGACAGCTTGTATTGGAATTGATATGGGCGGAACAAATACCGCCTTTGGATTTGTAACCAAAGATGGCAATGTTGTTGCAGAGGGCAATATATCTACAACAGGCCATAACTGCATAGAAGAGTATATTGAGAGACTTGCATTGGCAATAAAGGAACAATGGCACTCTATAAGCGAACACTATCAAGTTATAGCTATCGGAGTTGGAGCACCAAGCGGCAACTACAAAACCCGCTCCATTGAAGAGAGCGCAAACCTGCCATGGCAAGGGGTAATCCCATTTTGCGACATGCTGGAAGAGACCTTTGATATTCCAACCTACATAACCAACGATGCCAATGCTGCAACTCTTGGAGAGCAAATATATGGAGGAGCAAAAGGTATGCAGGATTTTGTTATGGTTACCCTTGGCACCGGACTTGGAAGCGGCTATGTTGCTAATGGCCGTTTGATATACGGACATAATGGCTTGGCAGGCGAGTTGGGCCACTCATGCATTGTTAAGGATGGGCGCGAATGCGGTTGCGGACGCAAAGGATGCTTGGAGACATACTGCTCTGCTACAGGAGTTAAACGTACCGCCATTGAACTCATGGCAACCACCACAATCCCCAGTGAACTGCGTTCCATTTCATACAATGACCTGACATCGAAACAGGTTGCCCAGGCTGCCCACAATGGAGATAAACTTGCACAAAAGGTATTTCAAATTACCGGTGAAATTTTAGGCGAGGCCTTAGCCAACACTGTTTCTGTAACCGGTCCGGAAGCTATTTTTCTTATGGGAGGTTTGACAAAAGCCGGAGATTTGCTATTTGCCCCTCTCCGTAAAGCCTTCAACAAAAACTTAATGTTCCTATTCAAAGATAGCGTAGAGATTTTACCTTCGGCAATCGATGGAAATGTGGCAATACTGGGTGCAGCCGCATTGGCATGGAGTGAAATTAAAGAGGATAACAATGGGTAAATTGATATATGGCTTTCTGTGGTTAATAAGTTATTTGCCACTATGGTTTATGTACATTATATCAGATATAATGTATCTGTTTCTATATGGCATTATCCGTTACCGCAGAAAGGTTGTCAGAAAAAATCTGACAAACTCATTTCCGGAAAAGAGCTTAAAAGAGATAAAAAGAATTGAGCATAAGTTTTACCGACACCTATGTGATACATTTGTTGAAACAGTAAAGCTATGGCACATGTCTGAATCAGACATTAAGAAGCGTATCATATTTACAAACAAAGAATTAGCCACATCACATTGCAATAATGGCAAAGGAGTTATGGCAATAGGAGGGCATATGGGTAATTGGGAATGGGATACTGCATTTGGCCTGTTTTTCGATAATCAAATTGCATTTATGCCTCTCTATAAAACGCTCCACAACGCAATGTTTGACAAAATGATGCTCGAAATTCGTTCACATTTTGGAGCCTCGCCCATGCACAAAAAAGAGATGCTAAGAAAGGTTATCAAGGCAAAAAGAGAGGGAAAGATTCCATTCCTTGCCTTTATTGCAGATCAAAGGCCAAAGAAATCCACATCGCGCGTATGGACCACATTTATGAACCAACCGACTGCCGTATTCCCCGGTGCAGAGAAGATGATTGAAATGTTTGACTTAGTTCCTTTATACGTACACACTCGTATGCCTAAACGAGGGCATTACGAAATAACTTTTATCAATATCGATAAAAGCAATCACACATCAGAGGAGCACCCGATAACCAAACGTTTCACAGAATTACTTGAACAGAACATTAAGGAGCAACCGGAGATATGGTTATGGTCGCACTCACGCTGGAAATTCAAACCCGAAGATATTGATAAATAGGACGAGGTCACTTTGAAGTGACCTCGACCTATTTTATTTGAATATATCCAACCTCGGAATAATCACAAACTTGAATTGGTAATCTCCGTATGGCAATGTGTATTGTGGCAGTGGAACTGCACCCCAACTATTTACACAAGCCAATCCCTGCTGAGCCTTATCGATACAGATATATGTATTTCCATCGGTCTCAAGGAACTCAGGATGGCTTTGCTGCTTACGCGCTCCATCGTGAATAGCCTCTTGAGGATATGGCAATGCCGATGCCGAGAAAAGCTCAGCACCAACAAACGTCAACGACACTCTACCTTGATCAGAAAGAGTTATCCAACGCAAATCGGTCTTGTTTCCTGTCTCTTGTGGACGAATATATCCATAGAACTGATCAGCAACGGTAGAGCTGTATTTACCGACAAATGTGCAACTCTTACGATCCGAATAGTTCTCGATCGGACCACGGCCGAAATACTCTACATTACAGAATGACTCCGGAACTGCCACGCGCATGCCGAAACGGAACATATTGGCCATCTCCTCGCCCTCGGTTGCATCGAAACTCTCAGAAACACCAATAACTCCGTCATTTGCAACATTATACTCCATGGTCAAAGTACCCTTTACCCTTGGAACATTGTATGTAACAACCACTTGAATTGTTCCATTCTCCAAAAGTTCGCTTCGGAAAGATTTCATCTCAAACTCGGGATTCTCCCAAACTCCCTGCTTACGCTGCAAACTTGCACCATAATCATTATCGGTATTTCCACGCCAGAAGTTTGGCACCAACTTAGAGCCATCGGCAATAACACTCTTTCCGTAAACAGTGTAACCATTTACAAATCCATCCTTCTTATCAAACGACAAAGAGAAGTGCTCACCATTTACAACCAAATTATTACCACTGTTATCGATTGTCATATCGATAAGAGTTTCACAATTTGCTATCGGGTACTCCATACCTGTGAACTCACGAATTGTAATTTGAGCCTTGGCAACCTCGAATTTTGCAGGAAGTACACCCATTTCATTCTTTGTTTTGAAATAGATATTCAAATACAAATCAGCAATGCAATCTGCCACCTTGGCAAGGTTATAGTTCAAGGTAATCTGAGCCTTCTGTTGTGGAGCCACATTCAACTCCTCAACTCTGCCACTTTGAACAGGCTTACCGGCTGCAACCAACTCCCACTCCATATAGTAATCCGATAGATCAACAAAGAAGTTCTCGTTGTATACCTCAATCTTTCCGCTATTCAAATCAATTGGAGCTGCCCAGATATTCTGATAGTAGTACTTCACCTCGTAGGCATGTGGTTTAGGCTCGCGCTTCGCATTAAACACTCCGTTTGCACAGAAGTTCTGATCGCTGGCATCGAACTCATTGAAATCTCCACCATACGCATAGAACTCAACGCCATCCTTCTCCCACAAAACAGCCTGATCGGCAAAGTCCCATATAAAACCTCCTTGATACTTTGGATACTTACGAATCAAATCCCAATACTCTTTGAATCCTCCCATAGAGTTTCCCATTGCATGGGCATACTCACACTGAATCAATGGGCGAGGGTCACTATTTGTCGCATAACGCTCACACCACTCATATCCTGCATACATAGGGCAAACTATATCGGTCTCGGCAAGCTGGTGAGTCTGCTCGTACTGCACAGGGCGCGACTTATCCTCGGCCTTAATCCAATGGTAACAATCAATAAAGTTCTGACCGAAACCGGCCTCGTTTCCCAATGACCAGATAATCACCGATGGATGGTTCCAGTTCGCCTGCACATTTCTCTGGTTTCTTTCAAGGTGAGCCAAATTATAGGTAGGCTCCTTTGCCAAAGTACGCTCACCATACCCCAATCCATGTGATTCGATATTTGCCTCGCAAACCACATAGAAACCATACTCGTCACACAGCTCCAGCCACTCAGGGTCTGCAGGATAGTGGCATGTTCTGACAGCGTTGAAGTTAAACTCTTTCAATGCCTGAACATCCACCATTCTACGATCATGATTAAAGATATAACCACCTACAGGATCCACCTCATGACGGTTAACTCCCTTAATCAGAATGGGCTGACCATTAACCAAAAGCTGGGAATTCTTAATCTCAATCTTTCTAAATCCAACCTTAACAGGGATAACCTCCCACACTCGGCTTCCATCTGCAAGAGTTGCATATAAAGTGTATAAATTAGGTGTCTCGGCTGTCCACTTTGCAGGATTCTCTACCTGAAGGGTACAATTCAACTTGCCCGGACCGGCAACGCTCTTCTCGGTTACTGTATTTCCTGCAGCATCGACAAGTTGTAAATTAACAGTGCCACCACCTATCACATTCATATCAACATTAAGAGTTCCATTAACATATTGGCCATCCAAATCCGGAGTAACTCTAATATCGCGAATCTGACGTTTGTTTCTTGCATACAGATAGCAATCGCGTCCCACTCCACTATGGCGATAAAAATCCTGATCCTCCAAATAAGTTCCATCGCACCAACGGAACACCTGGAAAGCAATCAAGTTCTTGGCTCCGGGCTTCAAATATTTGGTCAAATCAAACTCGGCTGCCAACTTACTATCCTCGCTATAACCTACAAACTTTCCGTTTACCCACAGATAGATATTCGAGGTTACCGAACCAAAGTGCGCAATAATCTGCTTTCCTTTCCAATCTGCAGGAACCTCAATCTCCCGTCGATATGAACCGACATGGTTATTCTTCTCTGCCGGATATGGAGGGTTCATTCCATTCACATAACCACCCCACGCATAACCATTATTAACATAAATCGGATCACCAAATCCACTCAACTCCCACATTCCAGGAACTGATATTGTGGTCCAATCTGAATCATTGTAATCAACCTTCCAGAAATCGGTTGGACGTTCTGTATGGTGATTAACCCAATTAAAGTTCCACTGACCATTAAGTGTCAAATAGTTGGCAGAACTCTTCATTCCACTCTTAACTGCATCGAATGACTCGTATGCAAAATAGTTCGTGTGCATAGGATAACGGTTAATCTGATTAACCTGAGGATCCTTCCACTCGGTAAAAGTTTGTGCACCTGCCACCAACGAACAGAGTAGCAATCCGCACGTAATGATAGATTTAATCATATTATATTTATTGTGTGTTTTAATTTCCAAGCGTAAAGTTAAAAAAAATATATGGTATATTCAGATGCAAACGATGTAAGCAATCGGTTGCGTTGATTTTCTTGAAGATAAATGAGTTACGATGAATAATCTATGAAAAAGTGTTGTAATTTTGTACTCGGAAAAGGGAAAATAAAGCTCCCAAAGAGCAGTTTCCGTTCTAATTATAGATTTGTTGTTTTATTGTTGTGTGCTTGGTGTATGAGAGTCTGTCGCGAGATGGGCTTTCATACTTTTTTATGCCCAATTGTTATTTGCGAACATAATCGATAAAAGAGAATGAGGGAGTATCGTCCTCGGCCTGCACTGTTTCACGCTTAACCTCGACCCAATCACAATCCGAAACATCGGGAATTGTAACTGACGCATCGGCTGTGGCATGAACCCGGGTCAGGTACAAAATATCAGCTTTGGGCCAAAAGATACGGTATAGCTCTCCACCACCAATAATAAATAGAGTATCCTCGCCCATAGAATGTGCAGAATCAATAGCAGAATCGATAGAGGTGAAAACATCACACCCGGGAGCCTGGTAACCGGCATTTCGGGTTATAACAATATTTCTACGTTTAGGCAACGCACGCCCAATAGACTCGTAGGTTTTTCTGCCCATAAGCACCGTGTGTCCCGAAGTTAATGCTCTGAAACGCTTCAAATCGGTACTCAAATGCCACACCATATCACCGCCATCGCCAATAACATGATTCTCGGATGCAGCTACAATAATTGCAATCTTCATAGGATTAAAACAGTATTTAATTATACCGAAATTGCCCCCTTAATGTGTGGATGCGGATCATAATCGGTCAACTCAAAATCCTCGTACTTGAAACTGAAAATATCTTTAACATCGGGATTTATCTTCATTTTGGGCAATTTGCGTGGCTCACGAGTAAGTTGCAACTCCACCTGCTCCAAGTGGTTAAGATAAATATGGGTATCACCAAAAGTGTGAACAAAAGTTCCGGGTTGCAAACCACAAACCTGAGCAATCATCATTGTCAAAAGAGCATAACTTGCAATATTAAACGGTACTCCCAAAAATGTATCGGCACTACGCTGATACAATTGGCATGACAACTTACCGTCAGCAACATAGAACTGGAACATGGCATGACACGGCGGGAGCGCCATTTTATCAATCTCGCCTGCATTCCAAGCACTTACAATCATTCGGCGCGAATCAGGAGTCTCCTTAATCTGCTTAATAACCTGTGAAATTTGATCCAAATGCGAACCATCGGCACAGGGCCATGAACGCCACTGATAACCATAAATATGACCTAAATCGCCATTTTCATCAGCCCACTCATTCCAGATTCGCACTCCATTATCCTGAAGGTACTTGACATTTGTATCGCCCTGCAAGAACCACAAAAGTTCGTATATAATAGACTTCAAATGCAACTTCTTGGTTGTAAGCAAGGGGAAACCCTCGGACAAATCAAAACGCATCTGATGTCCGAAAATACTCTTGGTTCCTGTTCCGGTTCTATCGGTTTTAACCGTACCCTCCTTTAATATCCTGTCAAGTAACTCCAAATACTGTTTCATACCCTATAAATTTTACAACTCCAAAATTACAATTTTTTTTTACTCGGGCAAATACGTATTGATCTTAGCGCTTTCTGATAAGGTATAAGCCGTGACGAACCGGCAGCATAACCTTTTCTACACGATTATCAGCCATAATCTTCTCGTTAAAATCAAGAATCCCCTGAGTTTGAGCATCGTAATGGGCCTTATCTTCAAGCACTTTACCACTCCACAACACATCATCGGCAACAATCAAACCACCGGGACGCACATAATCGAAAACAATATCGAAGTATTTTGAGTAACTACGTTTATCGGCATCGATAAATACCAAATCAAATGTCTCATTGAGCGAGGGCACAATATTACAGGCATCGCCTATCAAAAACTCTACTCGCTCCTTCAACCCGCTCTTCTCAATAAACTTTGTTGTCAACTCCTCAAGCTCATCATTAATATCGATGGTAATCACCTTACCATCGGAAAGCATTGCCTCGGCCATCGATAATGCGGCATAGCCGGTAAAAGTTCCTATTTCAAGAACCCTTTTTGCCCCTATCAATTCGCACAACATTTTCAAGAAACGTCCCTGCAAACGTCCCGATAACATACGTGGGCGCAACGTTCTAATATGTGTTTCACGTGTCAACTCCTGCAATACCACGCTTTCGGCATCGCAATGATTATCAATATATTCATCAAGTTCCATAGTCAAAAATCGGTATTTGAACCACTATACAACATCCTTTACCAAACTCGCTCTCTGCCCAAATTTCTCCTCCATGTGCCTTAACGATCTTCTTTGCCAACGGAAGACCTATTCCCATACCTGTCTTCATCTTTTTTATATTGGTTGGAATCCTGAAATAAGATATAAGAATCTTTTTTAAGTAGCATTTTTCTATTCCCGGACCATTATCGGTAATTTTCATTTCAAACAAATTATCTTTACCTACACAAGATACCGATATTTCAGGGATAGCTTTGTCATTATATTTAATTGCATTATCAATAATATTGCTAATAACCATCAACATACCCCGCTTGTCTAAAAGTTGCTTATCCACCTGCTCATCTACATTAGCACTCCAATTTACACTTCCATATACAGTACCATGTACTTCTATC
>CAZMOG010000013.1:0-33813 GCA_964567845.1 uncultured Odoribacter sp.
AAACAACAGCATTGCCAATACGTATGTGCTGTTACCAAAAAATATTCCCAAGGGATTACACCATTTCTTGGCCATTACGCAATTTTGACTTAATACTTTCACCTGACAAATTTAGCTTGCTACAACGATAACATCAAAGATATGGCCATTAGTTCAAAAAGAACAAAGTTTATATATATATGCACATAGCTTGCATCTACTCCGCGCCAAATCTCTCTGCTTTTAGGCAGACATAAGAGAAGAGTTACAATAAATGCCATCATTATTGCTGTTATATAATGAATTTCCGGCATATCAAAATATATTTTCTCTTTTACTACAGAGAGAAAAAATACATAATATAGTAAAATTGCAAAAGTAGAATGGAAAAGATGAACAATTCCTTTCCAATTGAAAATCAACACTTTGTACAATGAATATCCTAAATATAGGTATAACCACGCCAGTACATATTTTGGCAAATCATTATATCTTGAATTTAAGGATGAAGCTATAAACATAAATACAACATAGGCAATCATACAGAACATAACCACCTTTGTAACAATGTTATGACAGTTCATTCTATCTTTACAATCACTAATCGAATCTTTAAAACTAAATCTAGTAATACCCCTTACACCATTTTTTTTCAATAGTAGAAGCAAATAACACCACAATAAATCAAAGGATGCAACAAATGAAAATGTTACCCCTCCATCGCCATCTGACGACCAGCATCCTATTAACAATGAAATTATTAAAGTCCATAAAAAGTAACTCCGCTTAAATCGGAAGATTTGGAAATTACAATAAGCCATAAAAAAGCCATGCAACATAAATACAACATCATTATCTAAATCAATGGAAAATCCACTATAGTTCCGAATACACTCAAACAACCAACCCAGGCCATAAAAAGACCACAAAAAAACACTTATTAACAACATAATACCCGTAAATTTATTATGCTGTTTGAAATAGTATTTCAACCCTCTGACAGGATTTTCATTAATTTTATTTTGCTTCTTATTATTCAACTCGTCCAAACTACTCTCTAATTGAGCAATTTGATTATTCCTCTGCTCTATTTGACTATTAAGATTCTTTATTTGAGAGAGAAGATTATCTGTTTTCTTATCTCTTTCTTTTATCTGCTCAACATACGAAAGAATTACCCTCTCTTTTTCTTCTAATGATATTGTTTTCTCCTCAATATCCTTAGATAAATTCTTATTATTCTTCTTTAATCTTTCGTTTTGGCTTTTATAATCATAAATATCTTCAATACCTTCCCACTTTGTGCGAGCAGTTATAAGAGCAGATTGATCAATCTCAATATCAATACCCTCAACATGGCTTAATGGAGGAAAAAACCAACCACAGGTTGAACAATATTTTGACTCTATCAAAACTTTTGATTTACATACAGGACACTCTTTATCAGTTATATCTATGGAGCGTTGTTTTGCGTATAGCGCATCCAAAAGAGCCTGCTTTTTAATTATCAACTTTTTAACCTCGTTGGCATACTCCCTTATCTCGTTCTTTATGATATTTTTGTTCGCCTCCAACTCAAGTTTCTTACGTTTTTTTTCTGCCTCAACCTCTTTTCTATGAATTATTTCATTCTCTTTTTCAATAGCCCTAAGCAAATCCTTCATAGCATCGGCTTTTGAGAAATCAATATAGTCCAAGGGGCGAACCAACAATTTAAATTTAGAGTTATACTGACTATCATCAATCCTTATCGGAATAATCAATTTTTCACCCTCAATAGCTTCGAAAATCTCACCGGTCGTATAAATTGAAGCATTCGAATTATATGAAGAGACAAATAACATCATTTTAGAGTTGCCAATTGCCTCGGCAATCATCTCTATAAATTCTCTGCCACTATATATTCCATCTTTATCAAACCAATATGATATTTTATTTTCATCTAAAAACTCAATAATAGTTTTGATTGGACTATTCTCTATTACGTTTCCGTCATCATAAACGTAATCCTTACGTGAATAACTCACAAAGACATCATATTTATACTCCATAATTGTAATTTTACTAAAGTTTCGGGTGCGCTTCGCGGTTACTTGTCACATGACAAGCAGTACAAAAAAAGGTTGAAGAAAAATTTCATCAACCTTGCAAATTTAATAAATAAATTATCCTTTAAGATTTTTTAGGATATAAAAACACCTAAAAATTGATTTTTTTAACGAAAACCTTTACTCGCTCACAAAAATGCCTTTCAGTACTTTGGCGGTGGTTTTACCAATAGCGGCACTGCTGTGAGCAATAACGCCAGGCATTGACTTTAATGAATCCTTAATGGCTCTACGCTTCACTCTACGTTTATTCTTAACACCCGACAATGCAGCAGGCCCCTCGGTAAGGTAGGTACGTGTAACATAGCCGATACGCATTGTAAGCAAAGAATTGATACACCCCTCAATGGCCGAACCGACCAACACTCCGGGGATTGTCAATTTTCTCAAATTGTGCATAAGGGTCGGACCGAATCCGGTATCGTCAACATCAACATCGCCCATATCAGAACCTGCATCGGCAATTTCGGGATCGGCAGCGTCGGCAATATCGAATGGCGCAACACCATCGATATCGGTAAATACCTGTGAGGCACAATATGTTATCAGCGCGGTTGTCAATACTCTGACATACAATTTGAACATCTGCTGTTTGGTTGGACGGAAACCGGTTGCCAATACAATGTCGGAAATCAATTTGTAGTTCATTATCAACACGGCAACAGTATCGAACTTGCTGTTCTGCGATACGGCTGTAACCAGAAATACAGTCTTACCCCACTCTTTGATTCGGTTATTGATTCCCATAACCCCCAACTCTTTCGAACCGTCGATACGCAAAGCAACCTCGTTCGCAACAATACCACGAATCTCCTCGTTATTGTCGCCACAAGCCTTAATTGCACTCAACAACTCTCGACTATGAGCCTTGCGCTGCTCACCATCCTGAATATAACCGCAATTATGCGCCAAACGCTTTGCAAAATGCTTCAGCTGCGATACATTCCATGATTCATCAATGCTCAATGCCGGAAATTCAGGAGCACGATGCACCTTTACAATTGGGCGAATCACAAAAATCAGCAACAACAACAAAATAACGCCATAAAAAGCATACTCTGCATAAACATGTGTCAATTGGCCCAATTTATCACCAATGATAATAATATTGCCAAGCAAAAGAATTCCTATTATTCCTAAGAATATAGCTATTATCAGTATCAGGTTTCTCTTCATAATAAAACACTACTTACAGTCATGATATGTTGTACTTCTCTGGAATGCACGCAATCCAAACTCGGGAAGAATTGTCAAGGCATGGCCCATGAACGAGGTCTGAAAATGTTCATATGCAACCCAGGCTGTATCGGCACAGAAACAATAGAACTCGATTGGCAAGCCCTCGCTGTCGGGTTGCAACTGACGCACCATAATGGTCATTTCCTGGTGTACCATGGCATTCTTTCGCATATATCTCTCCACACTTCGCGTATAGAGAACCGCATTTACATTCTCGTCATCAAGATCCTCTGTCGCAAGCAGACCGCTATTTAAAAGATTAACAACCTCAGCCTCGGTACATCTGCGTATTGTATTCAAATCTATTCTTACAGAACGTTTCATTCTACGTCCACCGCTCTCTTTCATTCCACGCCAGTTCTGAAAGGCCTCGCTCACCAAAGCGTATGGAGGAATCGTTGTAATTGTCTTATCCCAGTTCTGAACCTTGACTGTGGTCATTGAAACATCGATCACCTCTCCATCGGCTCCCGCCTTTGGAACACAAATCCAATCGCCCGGGCGCAACATATCGTTTGCCGAGAGCTGGATTCCTGCAACAAAACCTACAATCGAGTCCTTGAACACCAACATCAGCACAGTGGCAGCAGCTCCAATTCCGGTAATCAAAGTAAGCGGCGATTTTCCAATTATATTGGCAATAATCACTATGATACCAAGACACACCGCAATTAGTTTAAACATCTGATACACTCCATGCAAAGGTCTGTCTTTCAATGAGCTGTGCTTCGATGAAATTGTATCTATCGACTCAATAATTGCACAAACGAACTTTATAATTATGGCAATCAGATACACATTTAATATTCGCCATATCAAATCATGGAAAACAGTATCCTTAAAATCAAACATGAGCGAAGTTAGAAAATATGCAATTATGGCCGGGACCAACTGCCCCATGGCTTTAATTACTCCATCGCTCAATATGTAATCATCCCACTTAATGTGGGTTTTCTTGGTCAACTTTTTCAATAGCGGGAGTATTATTCTGCGCATCAAGATGCCACATACCGATGCAATAAGAACGATTATCACCAAAATAATCGCATCGTAAATCCAACTACTCGACTCCGTCTCTATCTTGAGCAAATTTACTGCCCATTCAGCTAACTCTTTCATTTTGTTTCATTATATTTTTCCAAAGCCTCCTGCAACTCCTCATCGCTCATCTGCTCCTCATCATCCTGTAACTCCTCGACAAATGTAAACTTCGGAAGTGCATAATTCTGATCCTTAATCTCGTCAAGGAATCCTGTAATCTTCTCCTTTAAATCTACTCTAATCTGCTGAACGTTATATTTCGATGCAGGTTTCAGCAAATCTCTATATTTGGCTTTCGTAATTTTAAACTTCATATCGTCGGCATTTCCGGAGATAGTCAAACCGAACTTAAATGGAATAGGGCTGTCAAGAATCGAGATATGGTAATTATAACTCATATCCAAACTCTGTTTTCCTCCAACTGCAGCCTTATATCTATCCATCTTAAAGACAAACGGATATATGTCAACCATGCCCTGACTCATTGACATTGTTACCGACAAAGTGTCTATAAGGTTACGTTTTTTATTCTTGAACTTCAACTTCTTGGCAATTGTCGAGAATGTCTCGCCATCCAACAGAACCAAATCCTTTCCGTCAATACAAGCCGCACCATTCAATGAATTCATATCCACGCTCATATCCTGATCCCAATTTCCTGCAACGGCAAGATCGACATTTACACTTCCCGACAGCGATGTCAACATTGGCATAACCGTGTCAAGCTCCGGAACCACATCAAGCAGATTACCAATCTGAACCTCCTTCATATTCAACGCAAAACCTGCAAATGCACGTGTCGTATCCTCGGCGGTATATAAACCACGAACCAGAAGGTTACCTATTGCAGAGTTGACACTCATCTCTGTCAACTTTGCCACACCATCATTTATATTCAACTGAGCCTTGGCATTTTGCAAACTGCGTTTACCAACCCACATACTCTTAACATTCAAATCACAATCAATTCTATAACTGTCCGGAATAACATACACATGGTTCAATTTTACGGGCGAGGTTGTATCTGCCACAACAATATTGTTAGTATCAAGAACTGCCCTGCCTCCACGAATAGAGTCCAACTTAACACGGAAGCTATTTCCCTGATCCATTGCAAGAAGCAACTGATTCACATTGATTCTTTCCGAGTTAACCTTTAAACGCATAGCAACCGTATCATTCTTCCACAGCCAATTCCACACATTAAACACCCGTCCACTCAACTCAAAATCAGAACGTCCCACCTTCATCTCATTTCCCGTAATGGTAACACTGTTGGCATCGGTTGCCAATTTCAACACCTTGGCATCGATTTTCAACGGATAGTGCATAGTGTACATAGAGAAATTTGTTGCTCTAATGATTGAAACAGCAGTCCATGTATTTTCATTAATATTGCTACACTTAGCATCAATATCACCTGTCAAAGAATTGACATACAATCTATCCTGGAACGGAGTAAACGCAAAAGAGTCGGTACTCAATTTTGCCTTTAGGACAGGTAAACTCTTATCTGTCTCACTCGGTTTAAGTTCACCATTTAGCGATAAATACTTCGAACTAAGCCAAGCGGTATCATAGCGTTCCGCTTTCAAATTCTGCCACATAATCGATCCGCTCAATGGCACAATTGCATTCGTATCGGCTATCTGGGCCGTTCTTAATGACACCCTTAATGAATCTGTTCTGAAAACATTTCCCTTTTTAAGCGAGGCCTCGAATCTTTTCCACCTCAGCGCTCCTCCCAACGGAGTCATGGTTGTATCTTGTTGCACCACACTCTTGCCCGAAGCCCTGCGGCCGCCCATACCGGAACCAAGGAACATTGATGCACTATCGATATGCAACATTATACTATCCTTAGGCAACTCAAAACAGAAATGAGGAATTGCAAGACGACCACTTGCCCGCACCTTTCCATAATTACTTGCCATAATATCCGACACCTTGAAATTCAACCTTACATTTCCATCAATATCTCCACGAGCCACAACACCTAATGTATCGGGGAAAAGCGACAGCATCTTCTCGGCATCGATCTGCAATTCCGAACGAAACTCCACCTTTGGATCAGTCACCAAGCTCGACACCTGACCACTAAGCTTTGCACTAATTCCATCGCCCACCATATTCAAACGGCTGATAACCAAATTCTGATGATTAGGATTATTCAAATCCAAATCCAGCAACATTCTGATATCGAGAGTATCAATACCTCCAATCATATCCTTATGGTGGAAACTCACATCATTGGTCATAAACGAACCATCGATATGCGGGAACTCGTTATTATTCAACTTACCATAAACGGTACCTCTGCAACGAGCTGTTCCTGAAACCTGTACCCCCTTTGCCAATTGTGTATATCTATCGGGAACTACCTTCCACAACTCACTCAACTCAGGCAAATCAAGCGAATAATTTAAATCAAGCAAAGCACCGCCATCGGCAACCGTGGTATCGGCAAAAATCGAACCATCACAGGTAATATCAAAATTATTCAAACGCAACTTGGTATCACTCAATACAATTGCCGATGAATCATTCTTGATAAACAATCTACCCTTCAATCCTGCCGACAAATCATTAACCAAACGCTCACCCGAGGAAATATAGTTAAGGCTCTTTGAATCAAAATCAACATTAAGGAACAAGCCTCGTTCACGAGACATTCCTCCTCGCAACTCCAACACGCCACCCTGCATTGATGCATATTGACCCGATACTCTATCATCATACACAACATCGGCATGGGTAACAACAAACTTCTTGATTCCGATACCGGCAATAGAGGCATCACCACTTGTCTCATTGACAGCAACATTGATTGTATCAATGGTTGAATTCTCCATCACCAAATCCCAATTTGATGTGCTGTCCGGAAAAACGGTAAAATTCGCCCCTATGCTATCTATAAAAATACCGGCAAACACAAACTTACCGGCCAACAAAGGCAAAGCCGACATTGCAATATCAGCCTGTTTAACTCTGAGCAAAGTGTCTTGTGCCACAGGAATATACAGAGAGTCGGCAACCCTATTGGTCGTAACAACCAAATCTCTGACAGCCAAAGTCATCGATGGGAAACGACGCAACGGATAGACACCATATTCACCGGCATCAATTTTGACACTCAAATTATTATCGGAATACTCCGAGATTAATTCACGAATCTTCTCATCACTACAATAGATATTTACAGCAATAATAAATATTGCCAGCACAGCCACAACAATGGCCAGAATAGTGCCTAATATCCGCAAAAAAACTCTCGGTCCTCGTTTCATATATTACAAATAATCCTCAAAATAGTTAGTAACTTTCTGCATTAGGTGAATTCTATCTTTACCCATCACATTATGCTCGGCACAGGGATAGGGGAAATAATCAACCTGAACATTATTCTTGATACACTCGCGAATAAAGCTCAAACTATGCTCCCATACCACCACATTATCAATAGCGCCCTGACAAATCAACAACTTGCCCTTCAAATCTTTAGCTTTATTGATAAGCGAGGTCTTGACAAACCCCTCGGGATTGGTTGCCTGAGTCTCCATATATCGCTCACCGTACATGATTTCGTACCACTTCCAATCAATAACCGGTCCGCCGGCCACACCAACCTTAAACACTTCCGGATAATTGGTAATCAAAGATATTGTCATAAAACCGCCATAACTCCAACCGTGAACTCCAACTCTATCCTTATCGCACCAACTATGTGATAGCAACCACTCCATACCCTTCATCTGGTCAGCCATCTCGACCTGACCACAATACTTGTGAATTGCACGCTCATACTCGGCACCACGATTCGGAGTACCACGATTATCCATTACAAACACAACGTAGCCATGCTGGGCCATATACATCTCCCAATAGCGAATCTCACCCAACCATGAATTCTTAACCAACTGAGAATGAGGACCGCCATAAACATATAAAATAACCGGATATACCTTTGTTGAATCAAAATCCATTGGCTTAATCAAACGGTAATAGTTGTCGTACTTGCCATCTGCACTCTTAACTGTTCCCAAAGTAACCTGGCCGAAATTATAATCCGCTGCAGGATTCTTACCTTCGGTTAAAACCTTGACAACCGTACCGTTATTCTTTACCACACTCTTGATTGTGGGCACATTAAGCGATGAATAAGTATCTGTAAAGAACTTATAATCTGCACTAAAGGCAACTCTATGCCACCCCTCCTCTTTAGTCAAACGAACACTCTTGCCACTCTTAATATCCATACTGAAAAGATGGTTATCAATAGGACTTACCTGAGCCGATGTGTAGTAAACCTTCTTACCATCGCATCCGATAAACTCAACATCGGCATCGACCGGAGTCAAACGCTTAATCAACTTACCATCGGTCGAGTGAAGATACAAACTCTTGTATCCGTCACGGCTATTGGTAACATAGATAAACTTATCGTTCTGATTTGGAACAAAATGCAAACCGCAAATAGGCTCCATAAATCTGCTATCCTTATCGACGAAGAGGGTCTTTATAAATTGACCTGTAGCTGCACAATAGACATTCAAATGCATCTCCTTTTGTGCACGGTTCAATACCTGAATATAAATCTTATCAGATTCCGGAGACCATGTTATATTTGTCAAATAACGCTCTTCATCGAAATCGGTAACCTGCATTTTGGTACTCTTTCCGCTCTTAAAATCATAAACAAAAAGCGACACCAACTCCGACTTCATTCCATTCATAGGATACTTTAACTCAACTAAAGAACCTGTACGTGTTGTAATATCCAACAATGGGAATGTTGTTACATTGCTCTCATCCTTTTGGTAATATGCCACCTTCTCACCATCGGGAGCCCAGAAAATACCATTTGTAATACCAAACTCATTACGGCTGACAGCTGTACCGCTAACAATATTCTTATTACTCTCGTTGGTAATGGCAATCTGATTACCATCACTGAAATACAGATTGTTATCCTTAACAAACGCAACACCGTTACGCTTTGCGTTATAGGTAATCTCGGTTGCTCCCTTAGGAAGTGAAATTGCCTTCTCAACACTCTTTGATACCAAATCGATAATTACATAGCGACCGCTATTCATAACCGACATCTTGCCCGGTGCACAAAATGTAAAGTTCGGGAACCCCCTAAGTTTACTACCCAATGCACCATTCAACTCATCCAAACTCAACAATTCACGCTCTTTACCATCGGCAGCATTCGTTGCCACCAAAGAGGCACCCTTTGGGAATACATA
This sequence comes from uncultured Odoribacter sp., assembly GCA_964567845.1. GTDB lineage: Bacteria > Bacteroidota > Bacteroidia > Bacteroidales > Marinifilaceae > RGIG9079. The sequence goes on from CAZMOG010000013.1 coordinate 9,620, forward strand.
CTCCGAACCCTCGGCACTCCATGCAGTAAACTGAACTCTCGGAACAACGGCACCCATTACCGCCTCCTCCATTGTCAGCACCTTACCCTTTCCACTCTCTACATTCGGATTAGCCATAACCGAACCTGCAATTGCAGCCATTACTATTGTTGCACTTAAAAATCTTTTAACCATATCACTTTTCAAAATCATCCATTGCATTTTCTCCTGCCCTGCTCTTAATTTTTGGCAGAGCTATATGATACTTAACCGAAAGGACTCTTGATAAAAAGATTACCAAGAAACTTATAATCTCGGTCCACAGAATATCCAAACCAATCATCTGACACAATCCGAAAATAGCACCGCCAAGAATACACAAAGTGGCATACAACTCTTTTCGGAAAATAAGAGGAATCTCATTAATCAAAATATCGCGTAACACACCTCCCGCTGTGGCTGTAAGCAAACCCATTCCGGTTGCCACCCACAAAGGAAAACCGAATGACAAAGTCTTCTCAACACCAACCACAGCGTAAAGTGCCAAACCTACTGTATCAAAAATAAAAAAGGTTGACTTCATCTTAACAATATGCTTGGAAAAGACAATTGTATAAATTAAGGCAACACCTGTGATAATCAGATATATCGGATTTGTCATCCAAAACGGGGTTGTATTCAACAACACATCACGAATGGTTCCTCCACCGATTGCCACTGCCAATCCCACCACAAAAGCACCATACCAATCAAAATTCTTGGCCGCAGCCAAACGCAAACCACTTATTGCAAATGCAAATGTTCCTACAAACTCCATTACCCACATAAGCGAGGTTTTAGGAGAGAAAGCACTGAACAATTCTGCCAACATAAACTTATCTATTTGTGTAATATCACCCTATCTTTTCAATCCAAGAAACCGGAATCTCGACAAGAGCGCATCCCAAATCATTTACCCTGATAGCTACCTTTGATTTAGTTCCTACTCTTACATACTCTGCCTCCAGATTAGCAAGCGGTCCACGCAAAACCTTTACTTTATCACCTCTCCGCAAGGATTCACTTGTAAACTCCACCTCGCCATCGGCATTTCCTACAAGGAACATAAAACTCTTCATCTGCACGTCCGGAACCACTGTTGCCTTACCACTTCCTGGGAAAGCATAAAAATGGGTAACCGATCTATCCTCCAACACCAGAATGCGTTCATCATTGGTAACATGAACAAACAACATTTGTGGAGTAAGCACTCTATCAATCTTCTTCTTCCTATCCTTCCAATAGTGCAATTCGCTTCTTAGAGGTAAATAGGTCTCTATATTCAGTCGTTGCAAACGCTCAGCACACTTCTTTTCGTGAAAAAGGCGCACATGAGCCACAAGCCACCTCTTTTCATTGCCATCAATAGGCATTTTTGTCTCCTGCAATTGCATTGTAAACTGTCATAAACATAATTCTGATATCCAACCACAAAGACCAATTCTCAATGTAGTAAATATCTCGTCGAACACGTCCCTCCATCTGCTCCAGCTCCTTCGTCTCTCCACGATAACCGGTAACCTGGGCCCAGCCGGTAACACCGGGCTTAACCAAATGACGAACCATATACTGACTAATCAATTTGGAATACATCTCCGTATGCAACAACATATGTGGACGAGGTCCCACAACCGACATATCACCTTTAAACACATTGATAAACTGTGGTAATTCATCAATACTGCTCTTTCTCAAGAAATTACCAAACTTTGTCTTTCTGGGATCATTCTCGGTTGCCTGTATCTTATCGGCATCCTTGTTAACATGCATTGAACGGAACTTGTACATCGTGAACACCTTACCGTTAATACCTGAACGCTCCTGCTTAAAGAATATCGGTCCTGGCGATGTTATCTTCGTAACGATTGCAACAAACAGATATATCCATGGGAACAAAGTAATCAAAAACAGACCCGATACAATAATATCGAAAACTCTTTTAATAATTCTATTTCCCTGTTGTAGCAATGGTTCATCTCGCTCCTGCATAACCATTACATTACCCATCATTGAGTAACGCATATTATAAAGATATATTGACTTTACATCGGGAACTGCATAAAAACGGATACATAATTTTTCGCACAAAGAGTATATCTCATCGATTCTTGCTGTATCCGATGTCTGCAAACAACAATACAGCTCCTGCACCTTATTGCTCTCCAACCAATGGCTCAACTCCTCAACTTTTCCCAAATATATTGCAGGAGGTAATTTCTTACCACCCGACAAAATATTCATCTGCCATCGCTCATCAATATTATCGGCAAAATAGCCCAATGTTCTGTATCCAATGCCAACATCCTGCAACTGTTTCCACAACTCCAAAGCACTTCGATGAGTACCTACAAACACAACCAATCTACGTTTGTAAAAATGTGAAGCTCTAACTCGGCGGATTGCCAATCTTGAGAAGAAACGCCACAAGAACAAAAGTCCCCACCATACAAGATATATTGCAACAATCTTTAAAAAGTTTGTACCCGACAAACTGATTCGCAAAGACTCTCCAAGGGTATATGGAATCAATGTATTTGAATGAATAGCATACAAATACAAGACAAAACACATAGCATGCAGACACAACATATAAACTGTTCGCCTCATCATATTCTCCAACTTAGAGAATCGATCAACCAAAATCGGAGGCCACAAAATAATACATGGTAAATAGAATAAATTTACCAAAAGAAACATCTCATCCCTATTCGAAAATTTCCCTGTCCGGTAATTTAGCACTTCGGGAAAGAAATTCAAAACGGTTGCAAATATCAAATTAAGCAATATAAAATCACCTATGATAATTGCAATATTAGTAGTAATTGTGTTTTGTAATGTTTGTCTCATATCAAACTTGATTTAAAATCAATGACTATCGCTAACACCGGCAATCTGTTCTACATTCAAATCCGACTCGCGCTTATCGCCTCCCACATCATAACGTTTCAAAGGATTTCTTGTCAATTCGGCATACTTGGCTCTAGCCTTGAATATATCTATCGCCAAATAGATTGCATTGGACATTCCCTGAGTCTCCACATATCCTTTATCGACAATATCGTATGCCATTCCATGCACAGGAGTTGTAAAGACACATGGCAAACCTGCTACAGAAATGACACCACTATTCCCCTCCACACTCTTGAACGGAATCATTCCTTGATCATTGTGCAAAGCCAACACTACATCGAACTTCTCATACACCCTCTCCGAGAAAAAGCGGTCCGCTGCATACGGTCCAACTGCAAAAATATTCTCTTCGCGTGCCTGCTCGATTGCAGGTTTGATAATTCTCTCCTCCTCGTCACCAAAAACACCATCACCGGTAGATGCATTCAATGCCAACACGGCAATCTTTGGTTTATCAATTCCAAAATCGCGTTCCAAAGCTCTTTTAATCATCTTCAAGCGCTTAATCACATTTGGAATTGTCAACTGCGACAAAGAATCTTTGACACTCTTTCCCGAACTGATGAATGCCAACTTCATCTTCTCACCCACAAACAAAGGCAACAGATAATCGCTTTCATATCTGAGAGCCAAATAGTGAATAAGCGAGGTTGCTCGCTCCAAGTCATACGCATAATCACCAATTGGAGCAGAGACCAACACATCAATTCGGTTATTATCGACAAAATCCAATCCCTGCTTTAAAGCCAACATTGCACACTCATCCGAAACCTTTGTTTCAATTCCCGGATCGACACGCACCTCGTCGCTAAAGCAATTGATAATATTGGTTCGCTTATCCGAAGCATCTTCAGGCTTCTGAATAAGATTCATTACCAAACTAACCGGTTCTTCTTCGGTTTCAATACTCTTCTTATAGTATCCCATTACCTTTGGAGAACCTATCACTATCGGAGTGCACACCTCACACATCTGATTATCGGCAAGAATTTTTACAAGAATCTCGCTTCCCACTCCGTTTATATCTCCTTGGGCCATGCCCACAATCAATTTCTCATTCATAACAACTTGAATTCTAACCGTTAATTTTCCGTACAAGGGTGATAAGTTTCAATATGTCTCATCTTTTTGGCCTCGTACACATCATCAATTGTAATTAATATACCGGTCTCCTCAACATTTCCGAAAAATGGATTCAGCGATGTTCCAAAGACCTTCATTGTTGGTGATAATCCCATATATGCATTTACCAAAGGAGGAATATTTGCTCCCTGATCACGCACCAATTTTGATAGAATCTTATAATCTTCGGCATAATCATTTCCATTAAACATTCCCTCTATTTTATTCATATCAACCTTTAACTCGTACTCACTCATAGGGGTTATCAATGACTCTTTATCTTCGAAATAGCATTTCATAAAATACAGAATCATGTTTCTTGAAAGCACATCAAAATTCCGATACATGGTCACCTTCCCCAAAAAATACTTAATTTCGGGATAATCTACAGTCAGAGCTCCCAAACCATCCCACAAGTTATCCAAGGCGTATAGTGATTTTCTCGATGCTTGAGTTGATTGATAATGAGGATGAACAAAAGATCTTCCCAACTCAATTGTATAGGGCAGATACTCGTCAACAAATCTCTCCGACAAAGAAAAAATCTCGGTAACAGCCATGTCGGGAACTCCGTCTTCTCCGCAGGGCATCTCTCTACAAGCCAAATAACGGTAACCACCCATTATCTCCTTTGCATCGGGATCCCATACTATCAACTGTACACAAGGACTTTCTTGTCTTACATCGAACTCATCAATATCACAACTCTTTCCTGTGCCACCTCCGGCTGCTCTAAATGCCAACTCACGAATTCTACCCACTTCTCTCATTAAATTAGGAGCTTGGTGAGCAGTAAATACATATATATCATTTCCTCCTTTATTGCTTTTACGCAACAGCTTAACTTTAGCTAATTCTGTAATTAGCAATGCCTTATCAATAGCATCACAAACAGCCTCCATATGCAAACGTGGTTTAATCATTTGTATAGGTACCAATTTGGCACTTCTGCAAAGTTAAGAATTTTTTGCATATACTTTTAAGAAAAATTATTACTTTTGGCAAAAATTAAAACTTGAACTACAACAGACATGAAATACACAACCATAATACTCTTATTTATAGCTTTATTCTCAACACTAGGATGTAGCAATGATTCTGAATTTGAACCAATAACTCCCGGCACCGACTCCATCAAAGAGAAGACTCTGATATTCTATTTGGCGGGCGAAGAGTTTAAAATCAGCAATTGGATTGCAGACAACATGCATCGTATATGCAACAACATGAGTGGCAATGTTGACCCTCAAAAAGTGAATATACTGGCATACGTTGATCTATATTCACGAGTAGGTACAATTCCTGCCACTCCTCGACTATACGAAATAAAATACTCCAAACAGTTAAAATGTGGCGACACTCTATGTGTCAAGGAGTATGAAGAGAGAAACTCTCTCTCAGTATCAAACCTGAATAGTTTTTTCAAAATGGTTCGTGATAAATACCCTGCCGAGACCTACAGTTTGGTTTGGGGGTCGCATGGAAGCGGCTGGTTTCCAAACCCTAACATGACAAAAGGACGTGCATTGGGTCCCGACGGAACAACATTTATCGAGTTCGATGAATTTGCACAAGCCATTCCGGAAAACATGAAATTCGATTACATTATTTTCGACGCCTGCTTTATGGCACAAACCGAAATTGTAATGCAACTTCGTGACAAGGTTGACTACATTTTGGCTGCCCCCACCGAAATACCAATTGAAGGATTTCCCTATGCAGAAATTGATTTAATGTGTAATGCCAAGGGATCGAATGATTACAAAGTAATTTGTCAGAAATTTCATGAGCAATACACAAAGACAGGAACAGGTCATACCGTATCATTGATAAATTGTAGCGCTATCGAAAATGTAGCTAAAAGTTTCAAAGCTATAATCGACTCATGCACCGATGAAGCAATACTGAGATTCGACATTAACGACGTTCAATATTTCGATGGAGCACAATACTGCTTCAACTACACAATTTGTTGTTTCGATTTGCTTGATATGGCAACAAAACTGCTCGACACCCCCGGCAATCAAGATATAGAAAACAAAACCGAATTATTGACACAGTTGCAAAACGACATAAACGAACTTATTGAATACGAAGCACATTCAAGATATGTAAATTTCCAAAACCACTTTGAAATTAAAAATTGTTGCGGAATAAGCTGTTACTGGCCAAGCCCCGAGGTACCGATTGCAAACAGCTACTACTACAACTACGATTGGTGCAAAGCCTCGGGAATGGACTATGTCTTGAACTACTTTGTCGAGTATTAAATATCCAATTCGATTACGGTTATTCCGGCTCCTCCAAGAGTGACATGCTCGTCGTGTGCCCTTTTGATTAGCGGATTACAATTCAGCCATTGGCGCAGCATCATGCGCAAAGCACCTGTACCTGTTCCATGCAGAACACGCAAATCCTTGTAACCTAACACCAAAGCATTATCAATAAAGTGAGTCACCTCGGTAATTGCCTCCTCAACACGCATACCGCGAACATCAATTTCAGGTTTAAAATTAAAACGCTCGCTACTCATTGCCGCCACAGAACTACTGGTTTTGCGCTGTGGTACATTTGCCATTGCACTCTTGGCCTCGCCCTTAGATAACCGTTTAACCGATGAGAGTTTGACCGTTGACCGAATCTCACCAACGGCAACCTGAACCTCCTTGCCACTGAAACGGACAATCTCGGCCACAGCACCATTCTGCAAACGAACCATATCGCCAACACGTAAGGGTCTTTCAACGGCTTTAGCCACCGCCTCTACGGGTTTAACACCACCTTCAGCAGTCTGTGCCTTTTTCTGTTCACGACGCTCCTTTCTGCGTTGCAGCTGCTCTATTTTGCGTTGAATTGCCAACTCGGTTTCACTGCTATCATTACTCAACAAACGCTCCTTCTCAATCTCCATCTGCAAGCGCAACTCACGCGTTTTCTCCTTCTCGGCCTGGCTTTCACGAATACCCTTAATCGTATTCTCAATCACCTTATTGGCCTCGGCAAGAATACGTTCAGCCTCGGCTTTCGCCTCACGAATAATCTCTTTACGCTCGCGCTCGGCTTGATCCAGCTCACTACTGTATCGTTCAACAACCTGGTCCAAACGTTTCTCATTCTCGTGAATCTTTTTGCGCTTCTCCTCCCAATATCTCTTATCGCGGGCAATATCCTTTAGGTGCTTATCGTAGTTAACCTGCTCCTCGCCAATTTTGAGCGAGGCCTCGTCCAATATATCTTTCGGAAGTCCAATCTTCTTCGCTATCTCGAAAGCAAACGATGAACCGGGCTTTCCTATTCGCAACTCAAACAAGGGGGTCATGCGACCACTATCGTAAAGCATTGCTCCGTTGGTTATACCATCAACCTCGGAAGCCACCAGTTTCAAGTTCGTATAGTGAGTTGTAATAACACCGCGGACCTTCTGACTATTAAGCCTTTTAAGAACAGCCTCGGCAATAGCTCCGCCAAGCAATGGTTCTGTACCCGTTCCAAACTCATCAATAAGAATCAAACTTCGTTCATCTCCGAATTTTACGAAATTCTTCATATTGATCAAGTGAGAACTGTATGTACTCAAATCATTCTCGATTGATTGTTCATCACCGATATCAATCAGTATATTATTGAAAATTCCAAAGGTGCTATGATCATCGACCGGTACGGGAATACCACATTGGAACATATACTGCAATAATCCGGCCGTTTGCAAACACACCGACTTTCCTCCGGCATTGGGACCGGAAATCACAACTATGCGCTGCTCTTCATTAATCTCTAAATTAAGCGGCACAAGCTCCTTGCCTGCAGCTTTTAAACTAAGATACAAAAGCGGATGCTTTGCTCTGCTCCAATATATCTCGGCATTGTTGGATATTTGGGGTACCACTGCCCCCAATTGTATAGAAAATCTGGCCTTCGCCTTAAGAAAATCTATATATGCCAGAAAATCATAGCCGGGAATCAGGTCATCAATATAGGGGCGTAAATCATCGGCAAACGCTTTTAAGATTCGCATAATCTCTCTACGCTCCTCCATCTCCAACTCGCGAATCTCGTTGTTTGTCTCAACAATCTCGGCCGGTTCGATATAGGCGGTTTTACCTGTTGCACTCTCGTCGTAAACAATACCCTTTATCTTTCTTTTAAAGGCGCTTGGTACAGGTATAACCATACGTCCGTCACGCACAGCAACTCCACTATCCTTCTCGGCCCACCCCTCACTCTGGGCAAGTTGCAACAAAGCCTGCATTCTGCGTGAAATTCCGCTCTGTTTTTGCTGTATTGATCTGCGAATCTGAGCCAACTCGGGCGAAGCCGAATCCTTTATCGTTCCATACTTTGAAATGATACTATCCAGTCTTGAAATTATATATGGAAACTGAGATATATTGCCGGCCTTATGGGCCAATCTGCCATACTCCTCACGCTTACTCTTAAAGAAACGCAAAATTGAGTACAACGACTCTAACGAACCTTTCAACATTACCATTTCGGCAACCTCAAGGAATAGTCCCTCAATTCTGATCTTCTCTAAAGCCGGACGAGCATCGGCAAAAACACCGCCGGGAAAATCCTCTTGTTGCAGAATTGCCATAAACTCACTGCAATCATACAGACGCTCCTCGATAACCTTACGGTCATTTGAAAAACCCATGCCCTGCATCAGCTCTCGTCCCATGGAACTTTCACACTGTGCAGACAACAACTCCCGAAGCGAGTCGAACTTTATCTTTCTTTCAAAACTATCCGGATATAACATTCCCACTCTCTATGGTTACAATACTGCAGCTCTGATTCTTACCAATTTTTCAAGCAGCCCCTCCAATAGGTCCAAACGTAACATGTTCGCGCCATCGCTCTTAGCCACTGCAGGATTTTCGTGAGTCTCAATAAACAAGCCATCAACACCTACCGCCACTCCTGCCTTTGCAACAGTCTCTATTAATTCGGGCTTACCGCCGGTAACTCCCGAAGCCTGGTTCGGTTGCTGTAAAGAGTGGGTAATATCTAAAATTGCAGGGCATTTACAACACTCCTGCATGGTTGGAACACCACGATAATCGATAATCAAATCGCCATAGCCGAAAGTGGTTCCACGCTCGGTAACGGCAACATTGTAGTTTCCAGACTCGCGAATTTTCTGAACCGCAAATTTCATTGAATCGGGCGACAAAAACTGTCCCTTCTTTATATTGACAATCTTACCGGTCTTTGCTGCAGCAACCAATAAATCGGTCTGTCGGCACAAAAAAGCGGGAATCTGCAACACATCCACATACTCGGCAGCCATTACCGCATCCGGCTCGGAATGTATATCGGTTACCACCGGTATATCAAACTCCTTGCGCACCTTAGACAATATCTTCAATGCCTTCTCATCGCCAATACCGGTAAACGAATCTATTCGTGAACGATTTGCCTTCTTGAATGACCCCTTAAAAACGTATGGAATATCCAAACGATCGGTAATCTTTACTACCCTCTCTGCTATACGCAATGCCATATCCTCACCCTCAATAACACAAGGACCTGCAAACAGGAAAAAGTTCTGTGAACCTGTAATCTCGTTCCAACTTTTCATATTACTCTTATTTATAAATTTTCTTCCACCACACCTTCAAACGCTCTAAAATTTTAGTCTCTTGAGCGTTGCTTTGGGGTTTGTAAAACACCACACCTTTAATCTCTTTGGGCATATACTCCTGATCTACAAAATTGCCAGGATAATCATGCGGATATTTATAATCAGTACCATAATCCAACTGCTTCATCAACTTTGTTGGAGCATTGCGCAAATGCAAAGGGACAGGAATATTTCCACTCTTCTCTACAAACTGCATTGCACTGTTAACCGCCATATATGCAGAATTACTTTTGGGCGATGTTGCCAAATAGATAATACAATTTGCCAAAGGAATCCTTGCCTCGGGCATTCCAATCTTGTGTACAGCCTCGAAACAGGCATTTGCAATAAGCATGGCATTCGGATTTGCAAGGCCAATATCTTCCGATGCCGATATAATCAATCTGCGAGCAATAAACAGAGGGTCCTCACCCCCAACCAACATTCTTGACATGTAATAGATTGCCGCATTCGGATTTCCACCGCGAATCGACTTGATCATTGCCGATACAATATCATAGTGCTGCTCGCCATCCTTATCGTAGAGCAACGGATTCTCCTGTATTACAGACTTTACCATCTCGTCTGTAATAACAATCGGCTGATGCAACGGCTGCGAATTCACAGTTAGCTCTAAGATATTCAATGCCCTGCGCGCATCGCCACCGCTAAAGGCCATAATAGCCTGCATAGATTCAAAAGAGATATTTTGCTCCTTCAATACAATATCCTGAGTAACAGCTCTATGTAAAAGTTTTTCGAGCGAGGTCTTATCTTGCGCCTTCAAAACATAAACCTGACACCTTGATAAAAGTGGCGAAATAACCTCGAACGATGGATTCTCGGTTGTAGCTCCGATCAGGGTAACAATGCCCTTCTCCACTGCAGCAAGCAAAGAATCCTGCTGTGACTTTGAAAAGCGGTGAATCTCATCGATAAAAAGAATTGGATTTGCTCTACCAAAGAAACCATCCTTCTCGGCATGTTGAATAACCTCGCGAACCTCTTTGACTCCTGCGCTCACGGCACTCAACACATAGAAAGGGCGGTCAAGCTGATTGGCAATAATGGTTGCCAAAGTAGTCTTTCCTACTCCGGGAGGTCCCCACAAAATAAACGACGACACAACTCCGGTGTCAATCATGCGTCGCAACACCTTTCCCTTTCCAACCAAATGCTCCTGACCAACATACTCGTCAAGATTGGTTGGACGCATACGCTCCGCTAACGGTTTTGTGTTGACCATCCGTAATTGACTAAATTATCTGAATCTCCTGTGGGAAATGGGTAATTCTCTCCAAACCATCATCGGTAACAATGTAGGTATTCTCGGTACCTACCGCACCAATTCCCGGAATAACAAATTTAGGCTCCATAGCAAAAGCCATACCTTTGCACAAAATATCTCTTGAACGAGGCGCCAAAACAGGCAACTCATTAATCTCGATTCCAACACCGTGCCCCATAAAACCGGCCTGCTGATTGTGGCCCATAAAGTACTCCTTAAGCCCCTCCTTCTCAACAATCGAATATGCCAATTCGTAAAGAGCCTTAGCCTCGACTCCGGGCTTCGCAACCTTACATATCTCGTTTTGAATATCTATGGAAACCTGATGGGCACGCAACGCCAACGGATCTGTAATCTTCTCTACTGCAAAAACACGCGACATGTCGGTCATATAACCGGTAAAATTACTACCCATATCAACCATGATTGCCATTTCCGGCTCTAAAACAGTACCATTCGCACCAATTGGCAAAGAGGGATGGATACCTGCACCTCCCAATGCGAAATCGTAGGGCGAGGGCGCATCGGCATTCTGTCCTGCAAGAATACTTCCGCCAAAAATCTCCATGCTCGAACCTGCAATTCTAAAGATTCCCAATGAACCCAACTCTCGACCTGCACTCTCGATAGCCGCACTAAGCTGAACATCGGTCATACCTTTGCGATACATCTCTGCAATCTTGCCGTAAACCAAATCGTGTTTTCTGGCAGATTCGCGCATCATGTTCAACTCATACTCCGATTTAACAGCTCTTAAAGTGCGGAAGATTCCGCTGCCATTAACCAGCTCCACTCCGGCAAAGCATGATGCTATTCTGGAATACTCCGAATAACTCATAAAATCGGCCTCGAAAGCCAACTTGGTAGGAGCCGCCAAACCTCGCTCAGCCAACAAAGCAGGAATATCTTCGGGTTTTCTTATGTAGCAAACATTATTACCCACCATTCCCTTCGGTCTTCTGACAAAAAGAATAGCACTACCCGTTACCGGAACATACACATATCCATTTATAATCCTGCCCGCCATATAGAGCAGATTTACATTACTGCTAACTAAAAGAGCATCGGCACCACACCTTTGCAATGCACGTTGTGCACGCTCTACACGCAAATTCAACTCAGCGTTAAAACTCATCCCTATGGTATTTATCAATCAACTTTTTCTCCTTAATCTTAGCCTCCTTGTCAGCTCTATCCTTGAAGCGGAAGTGATATACCGCTCTAAAACCTATTGTACTGTTATGCACACGATTAATAGGCTGATTTCTTTGACCTTTAATAATATCGCCGATACCCAGATCATACGACACTCCCATACTCCACTGCTTGTAATCGAAGTTCACATTAAAAGGAATAAACATATCAACTCGTCCATCCCAATCCGTATGTCTACGCATCAATTTATTCTCGTAGCCACTATCGTTCTTCTCATACTTTTCTTTACCACCAATCAACAAATCAACTCCAAAACCTGTATATAGGCTGATACCCATATCATCATTAAGTTTTATTCTACCTCCGATTTTTAGTGGAGTTGCCTGGAAATAGTGCAGCAAAATTCTTGAAGATATAGGATCCTCCTTGTAAAGAGGCTTAGCTTGATACGCCTTTGTCACCCCCTTCATGGTAATGGCCAACTCTGAACCGAAATATATTCCATTAGGTCTGCGTAAAATATCAAAACCGCCACCAAAGGTATAACCGGGCATATAACCAATATCATCGTGCCAATTATAAACCTCCTGACCCACAAATGTCGAAAATGTAACACCTCCAAAAGCATAGAATCCATACGTAGAACGGTCACGCTTCTGTACCTTGACCTTTTTAAGGTCCTCGGGACGCTTAATTCGCATCATTGGGCTCTGCCCATCGGTATCGGAATCACTCTCCTCATTAGCAGCCCATACCGAGCCTCCAAAAGTTGCCATTATCAGCGACAAGGCCAAAGCCTTGAAAAATTTTCTACTCATAAATTAACCTATATTTATTCCGCTTTCTTGCGGATATATTATACCAAATCACAAAAATAGTGAAACGAGCGAGAAGAACAAAAATAAAAATCAAAAATATTATCTGACCGTGATGTGGAAACAGGCCTGTTTCAATTCAAACTTAACATAACAACGCCCCTCATTGCGCAAATCGCGCAAAACCTCGGCCATAATGTACTTGTAAACATCAGCATTAATCAAATCGGTACCCTCAAATCTACGATACGTTATATCGACAGTCGTTGCATAAAGATGGGCAGAATTCGAAGATGAATTAACGTTTCCCGAACGTTGTAATCTCTTAACACTTTCAGGAGTACGGAAGACACTTGTAACAATAGGCTTCACCTCGGGATACCCTTTATTTTCAACGGAATCCCTAAAATTACGGCAAATATCTTTAAGCAAATCCGCAGCTTTAGGCACCAGATATGGAGCCGAATGGGTTAACTTATCAACCTCGTAAAAACGGCAATTTTCAACTAACTCCAAATCATACTTATCAACAATTTCTTCAAGCGTTCCACTTACTCTATCCAAAGGAATTCCATTTGCCTTAGCCGCAACCAAATGCTTATCATTCAAATCATTAAAAGCTCTGTTTATTTGCCTGTTACTCTGAAAATCACCGAAATATGGCTTTAATCTTTCAACCTTTGGCTGCTTTACCGCATTTGCAACCACAGTCATCTCCATATCATCGGGCGAGGTCTGAAAATCACACCTCGACACAACAACTGTCAAAACCGCAAACGCCACAACTCCCATCACAATATAGACACGTTGCCTTGTCGCAAAACAGCTATTAACCAAACTCCGGGAAGTTCTGTAAAACATATCAAGATTCGGTTTTAGCGAAGAGCAAAAACTCTTCGCCTTACCAATATAGTCAACCTTATTCCTCTTCTCGCTTTCCGGTTCCTGTCGGTTATAGTAACGTCTTGCCATAACAAAATTTACTCAGCCTCAATAATCTTAACCTCGTTCGGGAATATCTCTATGCAACCCATGCGCATCAACGTTCCAAGAGCCATTTTATAGGCCTTTTTACTACATCCGAAAACTCTTTTAATATCGTCTGGCGAACTTTTATCCGAAATATCCAATGTACCACCGTTATCCTTAATCTTATCAAGAATTGCCCCCATAAGATTATCCACCTTACCTTGATAACCTATAGGCGAAAGCGACACATCAATCTTCTCATCCTCGCGTACCTCTTTGATATAGGCAGTCATACGCTGGCCAATCCTCACATCGGTAAAAATTTCATTGTTATACACCAATCCCCAATGGGCATCATTGATAATTACATTGTACCCCAAATTTGATTTACGAGCAATCAGAATCTCAACCTTTTCACCCTTCTCATATTCGGGGAAAGTTTGATCCAAATAGCCTGCAATCTTATCGGTTGCAACAATTCTTCCGGTTTTTGGATCAACGTATGTATAAACCAAATACGAACGCCCCTCAACCATCTTATCACGCTGACGAGCAAAGGGAACCAAAAGATCTTTACGCAATCCCCAATCAAGAAAAGCACCCACTCCGCTTGTTGAAACCACATTCAGAATGGCAAATTTACCAACCCGGGTATATGGAATTCTGGTTGTTGCAACAATTCTATCCTCGGAATCAAAATAGATAAAAACCTTAACATCGTCGCCCGGGAACACCCCCTTTGGCACATCCTCGTTGGGTAACAATATCTCATCCCACTCCTCTCCACCGTCAAGGTAAAGACCGAAATCCACCGCCTTCACCACGGTCAATGTATTAAACTCTCCTAACTTAACCATATCATATAACTTTCACTAATAAGGGGGCTTTACTCGCTAACTCCTAATTGGTCACTCCTAACTATTTAAACGAATGCTCTGCCAACCCGTTGCCATCCATCTTCAACTCCTTAAAGAAATCCGGAACCTGACGACCAGACAAATAATCCACATACAACTTTGCCAAATATTGAGCAAACATAAACCCATGTCCCTGCAATCCGGCAAACAATCCCAAATCGGGATCTATAAAATATCTTGGCTCCACATAGTAGCCCGACCATATTGCCTGAATATCAACTCCTGCCAACTCAGGAATCCACTCCTTCAACATATTGCCGGTTACCTGAAGGAACTCCTCGGTATTCAACTTCAACTCCTTACCAATTCGTGTTGAATCGTGAGCCGGCGACGCACAGGCAATAAACTGGCCCGTATGCTTCAACTGCTGACCATAAACAGCCGAAAAATCACCAATTCTGCGACGATCTATCAACATATTCAGGTTATCGCCATTTACTCCCAACATTGGCAATCTTGATGTAATCAATGCCTGATGTCGCACTGCATACATTCCGGTATTGATTCCCATCTTATCGGCAATCTCGCCTGCACCATACCCCATTGCATTTACAAAATGGTCAGCCACAAACTCCATATACTCGCCATTGTGCATTCTGGTTAAAACTACTGTCTTAGTACCATCACGTTTAGCATCGAGCACCTTGCAGTCATCGATAAATTCACCACCCTTCGCAATTGCAATATCGCGCAACAGGCCTATACTCTTTCCCGGTGTTGCCTGCCAGCACTCATCGGTCAACAATGCCGCAATATAGGCATTCGAATTCTTGTTAAAGTATGGTGAAATTTTCTCGCGGAACTTGTCCGGAGTTATCATCTCTGCCTTTGACCATGCCATACTTGCCTCAAGGGCTTTGTATGATTCTTCATCGTGAGCGAATCCCACATACTGTATAGGTTTGTAATCAATATTTCTAATCTTCTGCAACTCTTCGAAAAGCACTCTGTTCTGCGAACCAATCTCGGCCAAAGCCGGCAAACTGAACGCAGGTCTTCCTCCTGCAATACAACGCCATGTAGAACCTTGCCCAAAGTTCAACATTACAGGTTTCCTTCCTGCCTCTGCAAAATAGCGGAACAACGAAGAACCACCCATACCGCCTCCGGCAATCAGAACATCCACCTCGCGACGTGAACTCCTTTTCGAGCCGATGACTTCAGTAAGCATATCGCTCTGTCCCGAAACCTCGCTCAAAAGCACCTGATTTGAAAGCGGTGCACGTGGTGTTGATTCGCCTGTAAGCTCCACACCGTATGCACGAAGCGCAGTACGCAATCTTGGAATACAACGCTTTCCACGACATGGGCCCATACCTACACGAACGGTATGTTTAACCTCGTCGATTGAGATATATTTTCTATCGCCAACAATCTTTAAAACATCGTCCAAAGGAATATCCTCGCAATGACAAACATATGCAGAAGCTCCATTGCTCTCCTTTACACCCTTCCACTCTATTGGCTCGGGATAATTCTCTTTAACAATGAAACCGCGCACATCGGTCAATCTCCCTTCGTAAAGTTCTTCGCACTTAACTCGACACAAATTTGTCTTATTGGGCTTTGCAATCACTCCGGCAATTGTTCCATGTCCCAGTTTCTTGCCATTGTTATCAACCAACCAAACCTCAGCGCCCTTCTCCACTTCGTACTCAACAGGCAAAAATAGAGTTGAACGTTGCTTGTCGTAACCGAAGATTGCCAAACCCGGACAGTGTGTAACACACTCCATACAGCCCACACACTTGGTATAATCAATCTCGGGTACACTCTTGGTATCTCGCTTTGTTATTGCAGAATGAGGACATGCAAATGTACATGGATTACAAGCAAAACCATACAGACAATCTGCCACAACAAATGGTTTCTGTGCAGCACGTTCATCGCTTGGAAGTGTAGCACACTCCTTAACGCGCTTCGGACGTTGCTGCGAATCCAAATATCGCTTGCTTACCTCTAAATACTCATCATAATCGATACGGATATTCATTTGGTTGAATATCTCGTATGCCGCCTCCTTACCACGAAGCACGGCACTTGTACCCTCGCCTATACGCACAGAATCGCCGGCAGCCAAACAACGCTCGCCGAATATTGCCTTACCCTTCATTACCAGCTGGTTATCGGGAATAAGTCCTGTACATACATTTATCACATCAATTCCTTCGATTACCTGCTCGGTTCCCGGAATTGGCTTAAAGTTTTCGCAATCGGCAATCACCGCTCCACAAATGCCGTCTCCATCCTTGCGTGGAATTGCACGAAGCAAAGTCTTTCCTGTCAAAATTGGAACAGACAAACGACGCAAACGGTTTGCCTGAACAGGGAATCCTCCCTCACGAGGCATGGCCTCGATAATAGCTTTTACCTTAGCACCTGCCTGAATCAACTGATACGATGTCAGATAACCAATATTTCCGGCACCTACAGTCAATACATTCTTACCCAAAAGAGTATGCTCGGTGTTCATCATCTTCTGAACAACCGCAGCTGTATATACTCCCGGAAGATCATCGTTCTCAAACATAGGGGTAAATGGGACTGCTCCGGTAGCAACAATCAGATAGTCGGTCTGTATATAGAAAATATCGCCTGTAGCAATACGCTTAACGGCAACTCTACCCCCCTCCATTACATCCCATACCGTACATCCGGTAAAGATTCCTTCATGGCTATCTCCTGCAAGATTCTGTGCAATATCGAAACCTCGCATACCTCCAAAACGGTGTTTCTCTTCGAAGAAGAAGAACTGGTGTGTCTGCATATTAAACTGACCACCTATTGTATCGTTGTTATCGACAATTACACAATTAACACCCTTTTCGAGCAAGGTTTCACGTGCAGACAATCCCGCAGGACCGGCACCGATAATGACCACATCACTCTTGAAGTGCTCGACATGTGGCCTATGCTCCTGCCCCACCTTCCACTCATCACCAATCTCCTCGACACACTTAACTCCATCGACTTTCGTTATGCATATACGCTTAACCTCACCATCGACCACCATTTCACATGCGCCACACTTTCCAATACCGCATGCCAATGAACGCTTTCTGCCACTCAAACTGTGACTATGAACAGGGTATCCTGCATTATGAAGAGCAGCGGCTATTGTATAGCCGCTCTCACACTCAACCTCCTTGCCATTAAACAAGAAGCTACACTTTTCCCTCACCGGAATATCCAGGATAGGGTGTTTCTCAATTTTTGACATCTTTAATGATTACTTCTTCAATATTACTGCACCATCGGGCTGAATCTCCAATGTAATCTCTCCACTCTTACCAACTGTCACCTGTTTTAATTGGGGAGTTCTGTCCTTTTTATTGTCATAGTACATATCCACCTTTTGTCCTGCCAACATAGGTAGTTGTACCTTTACCTTCTTAACCTCTTTCTCTGCATTGATTGCCGCAACATACCAAATATCTCCATTCTGTCGCGCAAGCACTATATACTTTCCGGGGTAACCATCGATAAACTGGGTCTCATCCCAAGTTGTAGGAACCTTACACATAAAGTCAAGAACATAATCGGGGAACTCGGTCAAATTGTTCGGAGTGATACCGAAATTCTGAACAGGGGTATGGAACAACACAGCTGTTGCCAATTGGAATGTCTCGGTTGTCTTTCTCATATTACCCTGCTTATTGCTCTTACTGTGATATTTGTTCAACAAAACAGGTCCGAAATCCATAATTCCCACACTATTGCGGATAAATGGATGCAAACATGCGTTATATGCCTCCTGATCATTGAAATATTGTTGGAAAATCAAATTCTCCGATGCAAGAACAGCTTCACTACCAACATAGTTTGGATACATAATCTCCCATCCACGAGGCATTGTACAACCGTGGAAAATTACTGTCAAACCATAATCATTGGCATCTGAAAGAATATCCTCGTAAAGTTGCATTGTCTCCTGCTTGTCACCACCAAAGAAATCAACCTTAATACCCTTGATTCCTACACTCTTCATCCATGCCATCTCCTTCTTACGCGCAATAGATGTATTCATGCAGTTCTTTGGATGTTGAGGGGCATCGCTCCAATAACCATTAGAGTTGTACCATAGGCACAATCCAACACCCTTACCCTTTGCATACTCAGCAAGCTCGGCAATCTTGTCACGACCAATTCCTCTATCCCACCAGTTATCAACCAACACAAACTGGAAGTCAAGGTCGGCTGCCAAGTCAATGAATGTCTTTTGATCGTTGTAGTTAATACTACCATCCTGCCACTCCAACCAACTCCATGTTGCACGACCGAACCGGTAATCTTTCGATGGCTCATACAATGGGTCAACCACATCGTAAGGAATGGTTGTCTCGACTATCGGCTCCAAGGTGTTACCTACGGTAATTGTACGCCATGGAGTCTCGCCCGGAAGTGCAAGACCCGGATTTGCTGAACCAATTCCATTGTTCTCACCCGGTTCCGGATAAGCAATAGTATAGATTCCCTCGGCATTACCCTCGCTCAATTTAGCTCCGCAATACAAGCTGCTTACACCACTCTCCATCAATAAAACCCATCCATTCTCTCCAACATGGAAAAGAGCCGGGAATGTATAGCCAACTCCATACTTTGAAGGCTTAGATAACTTATCGTCGGCAACATACTCCTCTTC
Organism: uncultured Odoribacter sp.; assembly: GCA_964567845.1. GTDB lineage: Bacteria > Bacteroidota > Bacteroidia > Bacteroidales > Marinifilaceae > RGIG9079. The sequence goes on from CAZMOG010000013.1 coordinate 29,079, forward strand.
GTAACTCGGTTTTGTACGCTCCCAACCAATCATTGGAGTTGCCTGCGGAGTAATGAAAGTTGTTGTAAACTCGGGAAAATTGAAGCCTGTCAACTCCTTCTCTACAATACAACGCTTTGCCCAAGGAAGCATTGACAAACCATACTTCAATGCAATATCGTTATTGCTGACCTGCATTGTTATACTCATACGCTCCCTTTTTGGAGTTTCGTATGTACATACAATCTGGTTTGCACTATAATCAACCTTGCTTCTCTTAATTCTGTTTGCTGTATAACTTTTGCTTACCGCTTGCTGTTTGGTATCAATCAGTTTCAAGTCCTTACTGAAATCAGACTCATTGGTAATCAATCCAAGAGGCGACTCCTCTAAAATCAGCTTTGAATCATACATCACATTATAAAGCACTCCTCCCTTTTCATTTTGCGAAATGGTTACCAGTAACTTCCCATCGGGACTGAGAACCTTTATATCCTCGGCATTAGCTGAAAACATTGCCCCAACAAGGGCCATTACCATAAAAATCTTCTTCATCGTTTTGCTCTATTGTTTTGCTTATCTTAATTTTATTTTCTGAATGACAAAAATAGCATTTTTAACGCATATTGACTACCTTTGCGCAAAATTTTTAGACTCAAAAAAGATGGGAAAGATTATACTTAAGGCAGGAAAAGATAAATCGGTATTTCGTTATCATCCATGGATCTTTTCAGGAGCGGTTCAAAGCAAAGATTCTGATATAGTCGAGGGCGATATTGTTAAGGTTTATGGAGCTGATGGAAAATACCTTGCAACAGGACACTATCAGATTGGTTCGATTGCCATAAGAATCTTAACCTTCGAAGATATCGAAATTGACCAAAACTTCTGGAACGAGCGTATTGCCCAGGCATGGAATTTACGCTTGGCAGTAGGTGTGGCAAACAGAGCAGATAACAATGTTTTTCGTTTGGTACACGGCGAGGGCGACAATCTGCCCGGATTGGTAATCGATTACTATGGCGGTGTTGCTGTTGTGCAGTTTCACTCGGTAGGAATGTACATGGCACGTGAAAACATCAAAGATGCGCTTTTGAGTGTGCTTGGCGACCACTTGACTGCCATATACGACAAATCCGAGGGAACTCTTCCCTACAAGGCAGCCATCAACCCCGAGAATGGATATATGTGGGGCAAGGCAGAAAACTTTGTTGCCCTTGAGAATGGATTGAAATTCAACGTTGACTGGTTAGAGGGACAAAAAACAGGATTCTTTGTTGACCAACGCGAAAACCGCGCACTTCTTGAGCACTACGCAAAGGGACGCGATGTACTGAATATGTTCTGTTACACAGGAGGTTTCTCTTTCTACGCAATGCGCGGAGGTGCAAACAGTGTTACATCGGTCGATGTCTCTGCACGCGCCATTGAACTTGCAAACAAAAACGTTGAATTGAACTTCCCCGGAGATCCACGCCACTCCGCCTATGCCGAAGAGGCTTTTGAATTCTTGAACAAATCTAAGGGAAAATATGATTTGATTATCCTTGACCCACCTGCATTCGCCAAACACCAGAATGTTTTGAACAATGCAATTCAGGGATATAAGAAACTAAACAAAAAGGGATTCGAGGTAATTAAACCGGGAGGTATTCTGTTCACATTCTCATGTTCACAAGTAATGACTCGCGACCTGTTCCGCCAAACAGTCTTCACAGCTGCAGCAAACACCGGTCGCAAGATTAAAATATTGCATCAACTCACCCAACCAGCCGACCATCCCGTTAGCATCTACCACCCCGAGGGTGAGTATCTGAAAGGATTAGTTCTGTACGTTGAGTAATCTTATCTCAAAATCAAGCATTCAAAATGAGGTAAACGGTATAGGCTACATACAGTAGCGCCATAACTATACCCTCAGATCGGCGTACCTTGTAATCTCCATAGCAAACAGCCCATATAAACAAAGCTGAAGCCAACAGCACATACATATCAATCTGGGTAATTCCTCCCATTGCAAGCGGTGATACAGTCGCACTGGCACCCAATATGAAGAATATATTGAAAATATTACTACCCAAAACGTTACCAATCGCCATTGCCGCATTCTTCTTGTAAGCAGCCACAACCGAGGTCGCCAACTCAGGTAACGAGGTACCACATGCCACCACTGTCAATCCAATCACAGACTCGCTTACTCCCCATGCACGCGCAATTTCAGTAGCTCCATTCACAAAAATCTTACCACCAAAAATCAGTCCCAACAATCCCAATGCAATAAACAAAATGCTTTTCCACAAAGGACGAACATTAACTACTGCAGTTGCTTCGGTTGCATCAATATCTTTGGCTGTAGCAAAGGTATAAACCATAAAGATTGCAAAGAAGCACAACAAAATAATTCCACTTGAACGGGTAATTATGTTCTGCTCCGCTCCATCAATAATCATTCCACTACACATTACCAACAACACAAATGATGCTAACACACTAAACGGAATGTCACGATTCAAAGTTCTTTTTTGAACAACAATAGGGAAAATTGCCGCAGTACATCCAACAATAAACAGGGCATTGAAAATGTTACTACCAACAACATTACCAATTGCTATCTCAGAACTGCCTTGAAAAGCCGAAAAGAGCGACACCACCAACTCCGGCATTGATGTTCCAAATGCCACAACTGTCAATCCGATAACCATATCGGAGATATTGAACTTTTTCGCAACCGATGAAGCACCCTCGGTCAAACGATCTGCTCCCCATAAAATCAGCAGAATTCCAATTACCAAAAACAGATATTCCATAATTTTTATAATTTTTCTAATAAAGTACAAAGGTAACTCTATTTTATATCTTTTACAACTCCTTTCGCATTATAAAATCATTCATATAAAAACCGTTGCCTATCGGGAAATCGCCCTCGCGCGCAACATAAAATCCCATCTTTTCATAAAATGCTTTTGCACCATTATTGCGATTTACATTTAACTCTATTACGCAATTGTCTCCTGAAAGATTCTTAACATAATCGCAAACACAATTAAACAACTTCGCTCCAATACCCCCTCCTTGCACATCGGGCAAAAGATAAATCTTCTCTAAATGGTACACCTTACTCATTTCGGACGAGGCCTCAAAATCAGGCCTCACCGCCGCATATCCAACAGCCTTCCCTTGAACCGATGCAAGGAAAAAGGTGTTATGTTCTTCGGAAATCTGCCTTTTCAAACTCTGCTCCGAGTACATCCACTCCATCATATAATCGATTTGCTCTGCCGAGAGAATCTCCTTATAGGTTCCACGAAAGGCCACATTAGCCACTCCCTGAATCTCGGCAACCGCCTCAACTCCTACCTGTTCAATTACAATATCACCCATATACTTTAAAAATTAAGGCGGTCTTATCGACCGCCATAACTATTTCTCTTAATACTCATCTTCGTTGAAAAGTTGTGCCCCGTTTGGCTTTCAATTAGTTATATTTCAAAGAATGTTTTTTAGCCAAACAAACTACACCATCTGAGGCTATCAAAGGCAAAGATATGTGTTTTTTGACAAACAAATGAAAACACACACAACTTTTTGCTCCTTACAAGAAAAATACATTGCTCATGTTTTCTTTTCCCTCATTTAAAAGTAATTTGTTCGTTCCAACGAACGAAACTATCAGCGAAGTCTTCTCAGTATATTTTCAACATGATTCATGCGAAATACATAATCGTATCTTTCTGATAAAGGTTCAAGTCCTTTTGTCAGAGTTTTAAACGATGGCTTACCAAATATAACAACCAAGCTATCTACTGCTTTTAACAAGCGATTACCTAATACACGTATAGTTTCAACGTGAGAAAGTCTATTAAACAAGGTCCCATATAATATTGCATATTTCATAGTACGAGACGAAACTTTATTAAAATTCTCATCTCTTTGTGCAGGAAGCCTCATTGTATTGCAAAACTTTACAAACTTTTCCAATGAGTCAAGACCAACGTTACTTATGCTCCTTTCTAAACTATCATAAAACTGTTTCTGACAATAGCTTCTTGATGCATAGGGAATTTGCTCAAATTTATAACGAAATTTATTAAGATAACATATTTCCATTGCAGCAAACATAGACAGAGAAAAGAAATTTAAATCATCTCTAGTTATAAAATCATCTCCTGTAGCTTTTACGTGCTCATATCGCTTACTTATCATTTTCTGATATTTCATTAACAATGATGTTGATAATTCCCCATAACCTTTTAACAGCTTCTTACTGATATAGATATCTTCTTGTTCTTCTATCTCTCTATTGTTGCTTGTTTCCGCTGAGCCTTCTTCCTCTTCATCAATGATAGCATCATCTATTGAACGTATCTTTTTTCTAATGCTCTCCTCAATACATTCAATCAGTCTTGAAGTACGATCTATTTGGAAAATCCTGCTACTCTTTACATCGTCATTGTCATATTCCGAATTGTATTTTATTTCGGGTAATGATAAATCAGATTGTCTTTTATCTTCTGATGAAACTTTAATTTTTGGAGAAACTTTCTCACCCGCATCATTAACTAAGTCCCACATTACATCAGATAACATATCAGCAACCTCCATACCATCATATCCTTCATTCTCAATACGAGAAATGAATCTATTAAGATTACGACTCATTTTCGACGGATTTGTTGTGGCTAAGAACTCAGTCCAATTGATGAACAGCTTATTAGAGACAGCTTTCTTATCTTTATCCACTAAATAGGGATAGTCA
>CAZMOG010000014.1:0-2342 GCA_964567845.1 uncultured Odoribacter sp.
AGTCGGAATGACTTCTGTGTTCAGTGTTGAGGGAAAAAGTATTCCATGCACTGTTATCGAATGCGGTCCATGTGTCGTTACACAGGTTAAGACTGTAGAGAACGACGGCTACGCTGCTATTCAGCTTGCCTTTGGTGATGCAAAGGAGAAGAATACAACGAAGCCATTGGCCGGACACTTCGCAAAGGCTGGTGTAACTCCTAAGGCTAAATTGGTTGAGTTTACCGGTTTTGAGAATGAGTACAAGTTGGGCGATGTACTTGACGTGAACTTGTTCGAGGGTGTTCCCTTTGTAGATGTAGTTGGAATTAGTAAAGGAAAAGGATTCCAGGGTGTTGTAAAACGTCATGGATTCAGCGGAGTAGGTCAGACTACTCACGGACAGCACAACCGTGCTCGCAAGCCGGGATCTATCGGTGCTTGTTCTACACCATCACGCGTATTCAAAGGATTGCGCATGGCAGGTAGAATGGGTGGAGAGCAGGTAACTGTTGCGAACCTCGCTGTTCTAAAAGTAATTCCAGAGAACAATTTATTGTTGGTTAAGGGTTCTATCCCCGGAACTAAAGGTTCATACGTAATTATTGAGAAGTAATGGAGTTAAGTGTAGTAAACATAGCCGGTCAAGATACCGGAAGAAAGGTAGAGTTAAATGACGCTATCTTTGCAATTCAGCCTAACGAGCATGCTATCTACCTTGATGTAAAACAGTTCTTGGCAAATAATCGTCAGGGAACTGCTAAGTCAAAGCAGAGAAACGAGATTTCTGGAAGTACCAGAAAACTTAAGAAACAAAAGGGAACCGGTGGTGCACGTGCTGGTAGCATCAAGAACCCTGAGTTCCGCGGTGGTGGTCGCGTATTTGGACCAGTTCCACGTGACTATAGCTTCAAGTTGAATAAGAAACTTAAACGTTTGGCACGTAGATCAGCTTTCTCTGTAAAAGCTGCTAAAGGTGTAATCAAAGTAATTGAGGATTTCTCATTCGAGGCTCCAAAGACAAAAGATTTCGTAGCAATCGTTAAGAATCTTAACTTGACACACGGAAATTTCTTGTTCGTTTTGAACAACGCTGGTGAGAATGTATTGCTTTCAGCAAGAAACCTTCAGAAAGTATCTGTAGTTCGTGCAACTGATGTTAACACCTACGATATCATGAAGGCTCACGATGTAGTATTGTCTGAGAGTTCAGTAGAGGTCATCAACCAAATGTTAAATCTTAACTAAATCGAACTAAAATGGAGATTATAGTAAAGCCCGTTCTATCGGAGAAGATGACTGAAATGAATGACAAACTCAACAAAGTTGCGTTTGTTGTTGCTCAAGATGCTAACAAAATTACAGTTAAGAAGGCCGTAGAGGAGATGTATAATGTAAAAGTTACCGATGTAAATATCGTGAGATATCAGGGTAAGGCTAAGGCACGTTATACAAAAGCCGGAATGATTAGCGGTCGTACTGCATCTTATAAGAAAGCGATTGTAACCTTGGCAAAAGGTGATAGTATTGATTTTTATAGCAATATTTAATAGAGATGGCTGTTAGAAAATTAAATCCTGTAACCCCTGGTACGAGACATAGAGTTGTAAACTGTTTCGACCAGTTGACTACAGATAGACCTGAGAAATCATTGTTGAGACCAATTAAGAGCACCGGAGGTAGAAATAATACCGGTAAAATGACAATGAGATATATAGGTGGTGGTCACAAAAAGCAATATCGTTTAATCGACTTCAAGCGCGAGAAGGATAATATCCCCGCAAAGGTTGCTACTATCGAGTACGACCCAAACAGAAGCGCACGTATTGCATTGTTGGTTTATGCTGATGGAGAGAAGCGCTATATCATCGCTCCTATCGGTTTGACTGTAGGTCAGACAGTAGAGAGTGGTGCAGGTGTTGCACCTGAGGTAGGAAATGCATTGTTCCTATCTGAGATTCCATTAGGTACAATCATTCATAACATTGAGATGAGACCTGGACAAGGAGCTATGATTGCTCGTAGTGCAGGATCATATGCACAGTTGGTTGCACGTGAGGGTAAGTATGCCTCAATTAAGTTGCCTTCAGGCGAGGTTCGTATGATTCTTGTAACCTGTAAAGCAACTGTAGGTACAGTATCTAACCCTGACCACGCTTTGGAGCGTGCAGGTAAGGCTGGTCACTCACGTTGGCTTGGACGTCGTCCACGGAACAGAGGTGTTGTAATGAACCCGGTTGATCACCCAATGGGTGGAGGAGAAGGCCGTGCTTCAGGAGGTCAGCCTCGTTCAAGAAAGGGATTGTATGCCAAGGGATATAAGACAAGAGCGCCTAAGAAGGCTTCAAGTCAGTATATCGTAG
>CAZMOG010000014.1:2352-32928 GCA_964567845.1 uncultured Odoribacter sp.
TGTTATGAGTCGTTCGTTAAAAAAAGGCCCTTTTATTGATTACAAGCTTGAGAAGAGAATCCTTGAGATGAATGAGAACAACAATAAGAATGTTGTAAAGACATGGGCTCGTCACTCAATGATCTCTCCGGATTTCGTGGGCCACACGGTAGCTGTACACAATGGTAACAAATTCATCCCAGTATATGTGACTGAGAACATGGTAGGTCATAAGTTGGGAGAGTTCGCACCAACACGTACATTTAGAGGACACGCTAAGAAGAAATAATTTGCGTGCTTAAAGTTTAACAAATGAAGATTGTATTATAATGGGTGCAAGAAAAAGATTAAAAGCTGAGCAGATGAAAGCAGCTAAGAAGTCACAGGCAATGTCTGTACTTCGCAATTGCCCATCATCTCCTCAGAAAATGAGATTGGTTGCTGACCTTGTACGCGGAATGGACGTACAGAAAGCATTGGACACATTGAAATTCTGTCCTAGAGAGGCTGCACGCAAAGTTGAGAAATTATTGCTTTCAGCTATTGCAAACTGGAGTGTTAAGAACGAGGGTGCTCGTGTAGAGGAGGCTAACCTTTACGTAAAAGAGATTTTCGTTGATGGCGCTGGAATTTTGAAGCGTTTGAGAACTGCTCCTCAGGGACGTGCTCACAGAATTCGTAAAAGATCTAACCACGTTACTATCGTGTTAGGAAGTAAAAACGCCGTAAAAGAGTAAGCATCATGGGACAGAAAGTAAATCCAATTAGTAATAGATTAGGAATCATCCGCGGATGGGATTCAAACTGGTTTGGCGGTAAGAATTACGGCGACAGACTAGTAGAGGATTATAAGATTCGTAAGTACCTTAATGCACGTTTGGCTAAAGCCGGAATTGCTAAGATTGTTATCGAGAGAACTTTGAAACTTATCACAATCACAATCAACACTGCACGTCCAGGTATCATTATTGGTAAGGGCGGTCAAGAGGTTGACAAGTTGAAAGAGGAGTTGAAGAAGATCACCGATAAGGAGGTACAGATCAATATCTTCGAGATCAAACGTCCTGAGTTGGACGCTGTGATTGTTGCTAACAGCATAGCTCGTCAATTGGAGGGCCGTGTTGCATATCGTAGAGCAATTAAAATGGCTGTTGCTTCTACAATGCGCATGGGTGCTGAGGGTATTAAGGTGTTGATTTCAGGTCGTTTGAATGGAGCCGAGATTGCACGTTCAGAGATGTTCAAGGAGGGTCGTACTCCATTGCACACATTCCGTGCAGATATCGACTATGCTCAGGCAGAGGCCTTGACAACATACGGTATCCTAGGTATCAAGGTATGGATTTGTAAAGGAGAGGTTTATGGAAAACGTGAGTTGGTTCCAAACTCTTTGTTGCAGTCTAAGGAGAGCCGTCCTAACAATGCCAATGCAAATGGCAAACGTGGCGGTTTCAGAAAGAGAAAAACTGGAAATAAGTAACCCTTTTAATTGAAAAGTTATGTTACAGCCAAAAAGGACTAAATACAGAAGAGCCCAAAAAGGAAGAATGAAGGGTAACGCACAGCGTGGTCACCAGCTTGCATTCGGATCTTTTGGAATTAAGGCGTTGGAGAATCACTGGATTGAGCAGCGTCAGATTGAGGCAGCCCGTGTCGCAGTCACAAGATATATGCAAAGACAAGGTCAGATTTGGATTCGTATCTTCCCTGACAAGCCATTGACAAAGAAGCCATTGGATGTTCGTATGGGTAAAGGTAAGGGAGATCCGGTAGGATTCATTGCACCTGTTACACCAGGAAGAATTCTATTTGAGGCTGACGGTGTTCCATACGCAGTAGCTAAAGAGGCTTTGCGTCTTGCTGCACAGAAATTGCCAATTGCAACTAAGTTTATTGTTAGACGGGACTATACCGAGTAATCTAATTACAGGTTAGTAATTTAAAATCAGAGAAAGATGAAGAATCAAGAGATTAAAGACCTGTCAACACAAGACTTGATGGATAAGTTGGCAGCTGAGCAGGTTGAGTTGAATAAGTTGACTTTGAACCATGCGATTTCACCGGTAGAGAATCCGATGGCTATTAAGGCATCAAGAAGAAATATCGCTCGCATGATGACAGAGTTGCGTAAGAGAGAATTAACCGTAAAATAATATAGCCATGACAGAGAGAAATCTAAGAAAAGAGCGTATGGGTATTGTACTAAGCAATAAGATGGACAAGACTATCACTGTTGCTGTACACTTCAAAGAGAAACACCCTATTTACGGTAAGTTCGTTAAGAAGACCAAAAAGTACACCGCGCATGATGAGAATAATGATTGCAATATCGGTGATACAGTGAGAATTATGGAGACCCGTCCCTTGAGTAAGAATAAGAGATGGAGATTAGTAGAAATTGTTGAAAGAGTGAAGTAACATGATACAGCAGGAGACTAGATTGTCTGTGGCAGACAATAGCGGTGCTAAAGAGGTACTGTGTATTCGAGTTCTTGGTGGAACTAGAAAGAGATATGCTCGAGTAGGCGACAAGATTGTTGTAACTGTTAAGAGTGCCTTACCTAACAGCGATGTTAAGCAGGGAATAGTAAGTAAAGCAGTAGTTGTACGAGTTTCTAAGGAGTACAGAAGAGCTGACGGATCTTACATTCGTTTCGACGACAATGCTTGCGTATTGTTGAACAATGCAGGTGAGATGAGAGGTACACGTATCTTTGGCCCTGTTGCCAGAGAGGTTCGTGAGGGATATACCAAGATCGTTTCTCTTGCACCGGAGGTACTTTAACCATAGTGTTTCAAACCATTAAAAATTAATTGCGATGAATAAGAAATTTCATATCAAGAAAGGCGACATGGTTGTTGTAAACGCTGGTGAGGATAAAGGAAAGCAAGGTAAGGTATTGTCAGTAGATCCTACAAAAGAGCGTGCAATTGTTGAGGGTGTGAATATGGTGAAAAAGCACACAAAGCCAAGCGCAGCTCACCCACAAGGTGGAATTATTGAGCAGGAGGCTGGAATTCACATTTCTAACCTTACTTTGATTGATCCTTCAACTGGTGCTCCAACCAAGGTTGGACGTAAAGTTCAAGAGGATGGAACAATCGTAAGATATGCCAAGAAGTCAGGAGAGATTTTGAAGTAATTCTTAAGATCTTTATGATACAGAACAGAGGAGTGACCGAGTGGTTACTCCTCTTTTTTTTTGTACATATAAAAAAGTTTAAAATAAGTTGTTGGTACTCTTTGATATGTAAAAACTTTGTATTATCTTTGCGCGGTTAAATTTGGGCGAGAGTGTTCTTGCCCAAGAAGATATGTGTGAAAACTAACGTCGCTTTGCGACAAATTATTTAAATATAATGAGTTATATACCAAACCTAAAGACGAAGTATAACGACGAGATTGTACCGACTTTGATGAAGGAGTTCGGATACAAGTCAGTTATGCAGGCACCCAAGTTGGAGAAGATAGTAATCAACCAGGGTGTAGGTGCTTCTATCCAGGATAAGAAGATCTTGGAGTTCTCTTTGAATGAGATTACTGCAATTGCCGGTCAGAAGGCAGTGAGCGGAAAATCAACAAAGGACGTTTCTAACTTTAAGTTGCGTAGAGGAATGCCTATCGGAGTTCGCGTAACATTGCGTCACGACCGCATGTACGAGTTCTTGGAGAGATTGATTTGCGCAGCACTTCCACGTATCCGTGATTTCAAGGGAATCAATGGAAAACTTGATGGAAGAGGAAATTACACATTGGGACTTGAGGAGCAGATCATTTTCCCTGAGATTGTGCTTGATTCTGTACACAAGATCATGGGTATGAACATCACCTTCGTAACAACTGCTAAGACAGACGAGGAGGGATATGCTCTATTGAGAGAGTTCGGTTTACCGTTTAAAAAGAACTAAATTATTTTGAGATGGCAAAAGAATCAATGAAGGCCCGTGAGGTAAAGCGTGCAAAATTGGTAGAAAAGTACGCTGCAAAACGAGCTCAGTTAAAAGAGGCAGGAGATTATATTGGATTGAGCCTTCTTCCTAAAAACTCTAACCCTATCCGTTTGCACAACCGTTGCAAATTGACTGGTAGACCAAGAGGTTACATGAGACAATTTGGAATCAGCAGAATTCAGTTCCGTGAGATGGCGTCTGCAGGTTTGATTCCTGGAGTAAAAAAGGCAAGTTGGTAATTTAAAAATCAGAAGAGATGACAGATCCAATAGCAGATTTTTTGACCCGTATCCGCAATGCGGCTAATGCTGGTCACAAGGTTGTAGAGGTTCCTGGTTCTAAAATGAAATTAGCTATAACCAAGATCCTTAAAGAGAAGGGATATATTCTGAACTACAAAGTAGAAGAAGATGGCGTAAAGAGCAATCTTAAGATTGCGTTGAAATATAATCAAGAGACAAAAGTTTCTGCGATTAAGGCATTGATTAGAGTATCAAAACCAGGTTTGCGTCGTTATTCCGATGTTGAAAATATGCCACGTGTATTGAATGGCTTGGGTATCGCAATTGTCTCAACTTCATACGGAGTTATGACAGACAAGGAGGCTCGCGCTAAGAATGTAGGTGGTGAGGTATTATGCTATGTTTATTAATCTTAAGGAGGGAAAACGATGTCACGAATAGGTAAATTGCCAATTTCAATTCCAGCAGGAGTAACAGTAACTGTGTCTCCCGAGAATGTGGTTACCGTTAAAGGTCCTAAGGGAGAGTTGTCACAGGCTATCACAGGAGGTATTTCTGTGTCTGTTGCTGATGGAACTATTGAAGTAACACGTCCAAATGACGAGAAGCAGGTAAAAGCATATCATGGTTTGTATCGTGCTTTGATTAACAATATGGTAGTTGGTGTTTCTCAGGGATACACTATTAAACAAGAGTTAGTAGGAGTTGGATTCCGTGCAAATGCAGAGGGTCAAGTATTGGAGCTTGGCTTAGGATACTCTCACTCAATTTTCTTGCAATTGCCAAAGGAGATTAAGGTTACAGCTGTAACAGAGAAGCGTGCTAATCCAATCCTTACACTTGAGAGTTGCGACAAGCAGCTTATCGGTATGGTTGCTGCAAAGATTCGTTCTTTCCGTAAACCAGAGCCTTATAAGGGTAAGGGTATTCGCTTTGTTGGCGAAGTTGTTCGTAGAAAGGCTGGTAAGTCAGCTAAGGTTTAATTTCTAAAGTAAAACTTAATTATGGCTTTAACTAAAGAAGGCAGAAGATTAAGAATCAAACGAAGAATTCGTAAGATTGTTTCTGGTACGGCTGAAAGACCCCGTTTGAGCGTATATCGTTCAAATGCCCAAATCTCTGCACAATTGATAAATGATGAAGAGGGTAAAACTTTGTTGTCGGTATCTTCTTTGAGCAAGGAGTTTGCTGAGCAGAAGGTTACTAAAACAGAGAAGGCTGCATTGGTTGGTGCTGCAGTAGCTGCAAAGGCTTTGGAGGCAGGAATCACAGCTATAACATTTGACCGTAACGGTTATTTGTATCACGGAAGAGTAAAGGCTTTGGCCGATGCTGCACGTGAGGGAGGTCTTAACTTTTAATGATAGCAAGAGATGGAACAGAAGATTAATAATACCACAGATCTCGAACTTAAGGATAGATTGGTTGCGATTAACCGCGTAACCAAAGTTACTAAGGGAGGTAGAACATTCAGCTTTGCTGCGATCGTAGTAGTTGGCGATGAGAAAGGTATCGTTGGCTGGGGATTAGGTAAGGCAAACGAGGTTACAGCTGCTATCGCTAAAGGAGTAGATGCTGCTAAGAAGAATTTGATTAAGGTTCCTGTATTGAAGGGTACAATTCCTCATGAGCAGGAGTCTAAGTTCAGCGGTTCACGTGTGTATATCCAACCAGCATCTTCGGGAACCGGAGTAAAGGCAGGTGGAGCTATGCGTGCTGTACTTGAGAGTGCAGGTATTCACGATGTGTTGGCTAAGTCAAAGGGTTCTTCTAACCCTCACAACTTGGTAAAGGCAACTTTCAATGCATTGAAGGAGTTGCGTGATGCTCGTGCAATCGCAGCTCAGCGTGGAATTAGCATGGACAAAGTGTTTAATGGATAAACTTAAGGGTTATGGCACAGATTAAAATTACATTGGTAAAGAGTAAAATCGGAAGCAATAAGTCTCAGGTTAGCACATTGAAGGCTTTGGGATTGAACAAGACAAACAGCAGTGTTGTAAAGGAGGCTTGCCCACAGATATTGGGTATGGTTGAGAAGGTAAAGCACTTGTTGAGTGTTGAGGAGGTAAAATAATTGTGTAACGTTATAATTCGAAAATATAATGGAATTGAATAACTTAAAACCTGCTTGTGGAGCAACTCACCACGATCGTCGTTTGGGCCGTGGTCAAGGTTCTGGTTATGCAGGAACCTCAGGTCGAGGACACAAGGGAGCTAAGGCAAGATCAGGATACCACACTAAGATTGGTTTCGAGGGTGGACAGATGCCTCTTCAGAGACGTTTGCCTAAGTTCGGTTTCAAGTCTTTGAACAGAGTAGAGTACAAGGCTATCAACGTTGGTATGTTGCAGGCTTTGGCTGAGCGTGATAATCTTACTGTAATTGACAAGGAGACACTTATCGCTGCAGGTTTGACATCAAAGAATGATTTGGTGAAGATTTTGGGCGATGGCGCTCTTTCTGTTAAGTTGACAGTAAAAGCAGATGCTTTCTCTAAATCAGCAATTGCAGCTATAGAGGCTGTAGGCGGTTCAGCGGAGGTATTATAATTGTAATCAAATAACGAATAGTGCGTTATGAAGTTTATTACTAAAATACAGGAAATCTGGAAGACAACCGAGTTGCGTCAAAGAATTCTTACAACTTTGGGTTTGATTTTGGTTTACCGTTTGGGAACTGAGATTGTATTGCCTGGAGTTGATACTGAGCACTTGGCTGCTCTTTCACAGCAAACATCAGATAACGGCGTATTAGGTTTGTTGGATATGTTCTCGGGAGGAGCATTCTCGCAGGCTTCTATCTTCGCTTTGGGAATTATGCCTTATATCTCTGCCTCGATTGTTGTTCAGCTACTTGGTATAGCTGTACCTTATTTCCAGCGTTTGCAGCGTGAGGGCGAAAGCGGACGTCGTAAAATCAATCAGATTACAAGATATTTGACAGTTGTGCTTCTTCTGTTGCAAGGCTATGCATACTTGAAGAATCTGAGTGCACAGAATATCGCAGTTCAGTCTGAGTTGTTGGCTTTGTTGGCTATGGCTGCCGGATCAATGTTTATCCTGTGGTTAGGAGAACGTATCACAGACAGAGGAATCGGTAACGGAGTATCAATCATCATTATGATCGGTATCGTTGCTCGTTTGCCTTTCGCATTCTATTCGGAGTTAGTATCTAAGATCTCTTCAGGTATGATGGGCTTCTTGATCGAGATTGTATTCCTATTCTTGGTATTCTGTGCAACAATTATGTTGGTTCAGGGAACAAGAAAGGTGCCTGTACAGTACGCTAAACGTATTGTTGGTAACAAGCAGTATGGTGGAGTTCGTCAGTATATTCCTTTGAAGATTAATGCAGCAGGAGTTATGCCAATTATCTTTGCTCAGGCATTGATGTTGTTGCCTGTCTCTTTCGCTAACTTCTCAAATATTGAGAGTATGAGCGGATTTGCTGCTGCATTTGCCGATATGACAGGCGTTGTTTACAACGTTACATTCTTTATTCTTATTGTATTGTTCACTTACTTCTATACAGCTATCACAGTGAATCCATTGATGATGTCTGAGGAGATGAAGAAGAATGGTGGATTTATCCCTGGAGTTAAGCCGGGAAGAAAGACAATGGAGTTCCTTGATTCAATTATGTCAAGAATTACATTACCTGGCTCGATTTTCTTGGGTATTGTAGCTATTATGCCTGCAATTGCAATGAGATGCGGAGTATCAAATCAGTTTGCAAGTTTCTATGGTGGAACATCGTTGTTGATTTTGGTTGGAGTTGTACTTGATACAGTTCAGCAGATTGACTCTCATTTGAGGATGCACCACTATGATGGTTTGATGGGTTCAGGCAAATTTAGAGGTAGAAATATCTAATAACTACTATTTGTTTATTCGAAAATATGTCGTAATTTTGCGGCATGTTTTCGGAAAAGACAAAAGAAGAGATAGAGTTACTCAGAGAGAGTAATTTACTAGTAGGAAAGACTCTGGGCGAGGTGGCAAAAATCATCCGTCCGGGAGTTTCTACGTTAGAATTGGACGCTGTAGCAGAAGAGTTTATTCGCTCAAATGGTGCAGTTCCCGGTTTTCTTGGATACGGAGGATTTCCGAATACACTTTGCATTTCAGTTAATGACGAGGTTGTTCATGGGATACCCTCAGCAAAGAGAGTGCTCCAAGAAGGTGACATAGTCTCGGTAGACTGTGGAGTTCTTAAAAATGGTTATTACGGCGATAGCGCTTACACTTTTGAGGTGGGGCAGGTTCCCGAGAAGATTCATAATCTGCTCGAAACAACAAAAGCGGCCCTATACAAGGGAATAGAACAAGCGGTTATTGGTCGTAGAATAGGTGATATAGGATCGGCTGTTCAGAATTATTGTGAAGCGCATGGTTATTCTGTAGTCAGAGAGTTGGTTGGTCACGGAGTTGGTAAGGAGTTACACGAGGATCCTCAGGTTCCTAATTATGGAAGCAGAGGTCAGGGAACAAAATTACGTGAAGGCATGGTTATTGCAATCGAGCCGATGATCAATTTGGGACAACGTTTTGTTGTGATGAACAATGATGGTTGGACCATCAGAACTCGCGATGGTCTTCCTTCAGCACACTTTGAGCATACGGTAGCGGTAGGTAAGACAGCAGCTGATATTCTGTCATCTTTTAAATATGTTGAAGAGGTTTTAAATAAATAGGAATTATATGGCTAAACAGCCCTCAATAGAGCAAGATGGAGTAATTACTGAGTCATTGTCAAATGCAATGTTCAAAGTTAAGTTGGAGAACGGACATGAGATTATAGCTCATATCTCAGGTAAGATGAGAATGCACTATATTAAAATCTTGCCTGGTGATAAAGTGAGAGTTGATATGTCTCCCTATGATTTGACCAAAGGACGTATTTCATTTAGGTACAAAAACTAAATTAACAAGAATATGAAAGTTAGACCATCAGTCAAGAAGCGTAGTGCTGATTGCAAGATTGTTAAAAGAAACGGCGTGGTTTACGTCATTAACAAAAAGAACCCTAAGTTCAAACAACGTCAGGGTTAATTAATTCATTTTTAATAAGAGAATCATTTATGGCAAGAATCGTAGGTGTGGATTTGCCCTCTAAAAAGAGAGGAGAGATCGCCTTGACCTATATCTTCGGTATAGGTAGAAGCAGTGCCCGTGCTATCTTAACAGAAGCAGGCATCGATTTTGACACAAAAGTGCAGGATTGGAACGATGACCAACTCGCAGCCGTACGTAAAATTATCAATGCAGAGTACAAGGTTGAAGGTGAGTTGAGATCTGTGATCCAGATGAACATTAAGCGTTTGATGGATATCGGTTGTTACCGTGGAATCAGACACCGTTTGGGATTACCTGTAAGAGGTCAGAGTACAAAGAACAATGCCCGTACAAGAAAGGGTAAGAAGAAAACAGTTGCAAACAAGAAGAAAGCAACTAAATAATTGAAGTGAATTATGGCAAAGAAGTCTACATCAAATAAGAAGCGGCTAGTTAAAGTTGAGGCCGTGGGACAGGTACACGTTCATTCCTCATTTAATAACATTATCGTGTCTGTAACCAATCCAACCGGACAGGTTATTTCTTGGTCATCGGCAGGTAAAATGGGATTCAGAGGTTCTAAGAAGAACACTCCGTACGCTGCTCAAATGGCTGCTGCAGATTGTGCAAAAGTGGCATTTGACTTGGGTATGAGAAAAGCTAAAGTATATGTTTCAGGTCCGGGTAACGGACGTGAGTCAGCAATTCGTTCTGTGCACCAGACAGGTATTGAGGTTGCAGAGATAGTTGACGTTACTCCACTACCACACAATGGTTGTCGTCCTCCGAAACGTAGAAGAGTATAATTGTTAGAGTGTTAATCTTAAATAGAAATTAGAAATGGCTAGATATACAGGACCTAAGTCTAAAATTGCCAGAAAGTTCGGTGAGCCTATTTATGGCCCGGATAAGGCTCTTGAGAAGAGAAACTATCCTTCTGGACAGCACGGTTTGGCTCGTCGTAGAAGAAAAATCTCTGAGTACGGTGTACAGTTAAAAGAGAAACAAAAGGCAAAATATACATACGGATTGTTGGAGAAGCAATTCCGCAACTTGTTCGAGAAGGCATCTCGTGCAGAGGGTGTAACCGGAGAGGTATTGTTGCAGTTCTTGGAGCGTCGTTTGGATAACGTTGTTTATCGTTTGGGAATTGCTCCTACACGTGCAGCTGCTCGTCAGTTGGTTTCACACCGTCACATTGTTCTTAATGGAAAGGTTTGTAATATCCCTTCTGCTATGGTTTCAGCAGGTGATGTTGTTGGCGTTCGTGAGAAGTCAAAGGCATTGGAGGTAATTGCAGATTCATTGAGATCAAATACTGTTAGCAAATATAGCTGGTTAGAGTGGGATAACACCGCTATGGCTGGTAAGTTCTTGAATGTTCCAGAGCGTACAGAGATTCCTGAGAATATTAAGGAGCAGGCAATCGTTGAGTTGTATTCTAAGTAATAAATAAAAAGTTATGGCAATATTAGCTTTCCAGAAGCCGGAAAAAGTAATCATGCTTGAATCTACGGAGCAGTTCGGTAAGTTCGAGTTCCGTCCATTGGAGCCTGGTTATGGTATGACAATTGGAAATGCGCTAAGAAGAATCCTCATCTCTTCACTTGAGGGTTTTGCTATCACCGGAATCAAAATTGATGGTGTTGCGCATGAGTTTGCTACAATTCCCGGCGTAATAGAAGATGTTACAGAGATTATCCTCAACCTGAAGAAGGTTCGTTTCAAAAGAAAAGTTGATGGAGTAGAGGATGAGAAGTTGACAATTCTTATTTCTGGTCAGGAGACTTTTACTGCCGGTGATATTAATCGTTTCTTGAGTGGATTTGAGGTATTGAATACCGATTTGGTAATCTGCAATATGGAGCCTTCTGTTAACTTCAAGATGGAGTTGACAATTAACAAAGGTCGCGGTTATGTTCCCGGAGTAGAAAACTTGCCAGTTGATGCAGTAGAGGGATTTATTCCAATCGATTCTATCTACACACCTATTAGAAATGTAAAAATTGACATTGATAACTATCGTGTAGAGGGTAAAACCGATTATGAGAAATTGACCCTTGAAATTGAGACTGATGGATCAATCAATCCTACGGATGCTTTGAAGGAGGCTGCTAAAATTCTTATTCACCACTTCAGATTGTTCTCGGATGACAATATGTCTTTAGAGCAGGAGGATAATTATGATGTTGAGGAGTTTGATGAGGAGATTCTTCATATGCGTCAACTTTTGAAGACAAAGTTGGTTGACTTGGATCTTTCAGTGCGTGCATTGAATTGTTTGAAGCAGGCAGATGTTGAGACTCTTGGTGAGTTGTGCTGCTTGAATAAGTCAGATCTTCTTAAGTTCCGTAATTTCGGTAAGAAGTCATTGACTGAGTTGGAGGCTCTCCTTGCTGACAATAACTTGGAGTTTGGCATGGATGTAGCTAAGTATAAATTAGATAAGGAGTAATTACTATGAATCATAAAAAGAAATTCAACCACTTGACCAGAAGCAGTGCTCACAGAAAGGCAATGCTTGCTAATATGGCTGTGTCTTTGATTATGCACAAACGTATTAGCACTACAGTGGCTAAGGCTAAGGCTCTAAAGATGTACGTTGAGCCTATAATTACCAAGAGTAAAGTTGACAATACAAACAGCCGTCGTGTTGTATTCAGCTATCTTAAGCAGAAAGAGGCTATCACTGAGTTGTTCAGCGAGGTAGCTCCAAAGATTGTTAACCGTCCTGGTGGTTATACACGTATTTTGAAGACAGGTTCAAGAATTGGTGATAACGCTGAGATGTGTATCATTGAGCTTGTTGATTTCAATGCAACTTATACTGTTGCTAAAGCTGTTGAGACTAAGAAGCCAAGAACAAGACGTTCTTCAAAGAAGAGCGCTGAGGCTCCAAAGGCAGAGGAGACACCGGCTGTTGAGGCTACAGCCGAGGAGGCAAAGTAAATTTGACAATCTGTAATTGTTAAATATTCTGAGGGTTTGATTGATCAAACCCTCTTTTTTTATGTATGTTTTTTTAAATTTTATTTTTTTCAGTTTTTCTTGACTATACAATTATTTTTTGACTAAATTTGTGTGTTATACAGCAATAAAATTTGGAGAAACATGAGTCAAGAGGCACAAGTTATCAAAAAGCATGATGTTGTCATCCGTTTTTCCGGAGATTCCGGCGATGGCATGCAATTAACCGGACAGCAGTTCTCGGATACTACTGCTTTGTTCGGTAACGATGTGGCAACTTTCCCGGATTATCCGGCAGAGATTAGAGCTCCTCAGGGAACAGTCGGTGGAGTTTCTGGTTTCCAGGTACACATTGGAGATGAGAAGATTACAACCCCAGGTGATTATGCAGACGTTTTGATTGCAATGAACCCGGCGGCTTTGAAGGCGAATCTACGTTGGGCAAAGAAGGGTGGAACAATTATTGTTGATACCGATGCCTTTGTGGATAAGAATTTAGAGAAGGCCGGTTATGATGAGGATCCGTTGGCAAATCAATCTTTGGCAGATTATAATGTGATTCCGGTACGAATTACAAGTTTGACAGAGGAGGCTTTGAAGGATTCAGGTCTTGATCAGAAGTCAATAGTTCGTTGTAAGAACATGTTTGCTTTGGGTATGGTTTATTGGATGTTTGATACACCAACAACTCATACAGAGGAGTTCTTTAACTATAAGTTTGCTAAGAAACCTCAAATAGCTGAGGCTAATAAAACCGTTCTTAGGGCTGGATTTAATTATGCCGAGAATGTTCATGCGTTGGCATCGCACTTTAAGGTTGCTCCTGCAAATATAGTTAAGGGTAAATATCGGTCAATTACTGGAAATAAGGCTACTGCATGGGGATTGTTGGCAGCTGCCGAGAAGTCTGGTTTACCATTATTCTGTGGTTCTTATCCAATCACTCCTGCCACCGATATTTTGCATGAGTTGGCATTAAGAAGAGATTTGGGAGCCAAAACATATCAGGCAGAGGATGAGATTGCGGGAATTTGTACCGCTATTGGTGCAAGTTATGCTGGAAACTTTGCTGTAACTACAACTTCAGGACCTGGATTGGCGTTGAAGTCAGAGGCTGCTGGCTTGGCAGTTATGGCTGAGTTGCCATTGGTTATTGTAGACGTTCAGCGTGGAGGTCCATCAACAGGTCTTCCTACTAAGACAGAGCAGTCAGACTTGCTACAGGCTTTATATGGAAGAAATGGAGAGTGTCCAATGCCAGTCGTGGCTGCAAGTACTTCCGGTAACTGTTTCGATTATGCGTATGTTGCCGGAAAGATTGCCCAGGAGCATATGACACCTGTAATTTTGTTGACTGATGGATTCTTGGCAAACGGAGCTCAACCATGGTTGATTCCTGATATGAATAAGTTGCCTGAGATTAAGGTTCAACGTGCAAAGGCTGGCGAGACATATCAGCCATACGCTCGTGATCCGGAGACATTGGTTCGTAAGCATGCAGTTCCAGGAACAAAGGGATGTGAGCATAGAATTGGTGGTTTGGAGAAGATGAATATAACAGGTACTATTAGTTATGTTCCTGAGAATCACCAGGTAATGACAGACTTGCGCGAAGCAAAGGTTGCTAAGATTGCAGATTATATTCCAGAGCAGGAGGTATATGGAAATCCTGACGGCGGCGAGGTTTTGGTTGTTGGATGGGGTGGAACATATGGTCACCTTTACTCTGCTGTTAAGGAGTTGCGCGATGAGGGTAAAGATGTTAGCTTGGCTCATTTCAACTATATTAACCCTCTTCCGAAGAATACTTTTGATGTACTGGGTAAGTACAAGAAGATTATTGTATGTGAGCTTAACTTGGGGCAGTTTGCAAGTTATTTGAGAAGCAAGTGTCCTGGAATTAACTTCTACCAATGTAATAAGGTAGCTGGTTTGCCATTCACAGTTGTTGAGCTTAAGGAGAAGATTTCGGAGTTGTTCAACGCTTAATTTAGAGATTATGTCACAATACAATTATACAGCTAAAGATTTTAAGAGCGATCAGCAGGTTCGTTGGTGTCCAGGTTGTGGAGACCATGGAATTATAAATTCTGTTCAGAGGGCTATGGCTGAATTGGATTTTCCTAAGGAGTCATGGGCGGTGATTTCAGGAATTGGTTGCTCTTCTCGTTTCCCGTACTATATGGGAACATACGGATTTCATACAATTCATGGTCGTGCAGCAGCTATTGCATCAGGAGCTAAGAATGCAAATAGAAACTTGAATATTTTGCAAGTTTCAGGAGATGGTGATGCTCTTGCAATTGGCGGTAACCATTTTATCCATTTGATTCGTAGAAATGTAGATATTACAACACTTCTATTTAATAATGAGATTTATGGTTTGACTAAGGGGCAGTACTCGCCAACAACAAAGTTAGGAACTAAGACAAAGAGTTCTCCGTACGGAACAATCGAAATCCCATTTAACCCCGGAGAGTTGTGCATTGGTGCTCAGGGTAAGTTTTTTGCTCGTTCTATTGATGTGAATGTAGCATTGACAGCCGAGGTTATCAAGGCTGGAGTTCTTCACAAGGGCACTTCTATTATTGAGGTGTTGCAGAACTGTGTTATTTTCGCCGACGGTGCGCATGCAGCTGTTACCGATAAGGAGGTAAAGGAGGATCGTCAGTTGGTTTTGCACCATGGAGAACCTATGATTTTTGGTAAAAATAATGATAAAGGAATTGTTCTTGATCATGGATTGCTAAAGGTTGTGGAGATTGGTAAGGATGGTATTACCGAGGATGATATTCTGATTCATGATGCTCACGCCGAGGATCCTTCAATCCATTGGATGCTTGTACACATGAAGGCTCCTGATTTCCCAGTGGCTTTAGGTGTTATTAGAGATGTTCAGGCTAAAACATATGACCAGGCTTTGGATGATCAGATTGCCGAAGTTAAGGCTGTTTCAAAGATTCGTTGTATGAATGATTTGTTGAATAGCGGTGATACCTGGGAGGTTAAATAACTAGAATGTCAATATAGTAAGAGGGGCACTCAAATGAGTTGCCCCTCTTTTTTGGTATGAATTAAAGTAATGATTACTTTGTGTTCTTTGCTTTAGATATATATTTCTCTAGCTGTACCTGAATGTCATCTGCGTACTCAGGATACTCAGATGAGATGGTCTCGAATACTTTCACTGCTCCTTCGTTGTCGTTAGCCATCATAAGCGCAAAACCCTTCTTGAACAAGAAGTGAGGGGTTGTAAGTTTGTTTACATTTGATGATGCAGCCTCGTCATAGCTTGCAGCTGCCTTCTGGTAGTCGCCAAGCTCCATGTATGCATCGCCAATATTTGCCTTTGCCATGTTACCAAGAAGTGCGTCGCTTGATGAGAACTTCTTAAGGTAATCTATAGCATTTTGATACTCTCCTAACTTTAGGTAGCACACTCCGCAATATAAATTTGCCATGTTACCGCTTGGTGTTGAACTGTACTGATCGGCAATATCAAGGAATCCTAGTGCATTACCATCACCGTTAAGTGCTAAGTTAAATGAGTCAGCCTCAAAATATTGCTGAGCAACATATATTTGATTTTCTGCCTCTTTTACATTTGGCTCGTGGATAAAGTTTTTCCATCCGTAAAATACTCCAAGAATAACCAATACTGCAATTACAGCTCTGATTATCAACTTCTGATTCTTCTCGATAAACTGCTCCCCGGCAGTAAGGCTCTTTTCAACCTGCAAGAAGCCATCCTCTTTTTCGTCTATTTGCTTTGACATAAGTTTAACTCTTTATAATCTTTTTACCTATTTCAAATTCAATTTTGAACAGTTGTTCAATTTCAAGGTGCGAAATTACGTTTTTTTCCGCAACTTTCAAAGAATTTCCAATAACTTTGCCATATGCAAGTAAAAAGTATTACAATTTCTCAGTTTAAGAACTTGAAGGAGGTGGGAGTAAGCTTCTCTTCGCGTTTTAATTGCTTTGTCGGCAATAATGGAGCCGGCAAGACAAATATTTTGGATGCTTTGCATCTGTTGTCAATGACAAAGAGTTTCTTCTCATCGGGCGATGCAATGAATGTTCGTCATGGTGATGATTTTTTTTCTGTGCGAGGGTCCTATTTGCGCGAAGGTGAGGAGTTGGAGTTGTTGTGTAGTTATACAACCTCGTCCAAAAAGAGTTTTAAACGAAATGGCAAACAGTATGAGCGCTTGAGTGATCATATAGGCTATGTACCATTGGTAATGATCTCGCCCGAGGATAACGACCTTATTGACTCGGGAAGTGAGACACGTAGAAAGTGGTTGGATATGGCTGTGTCGCAAGGAAATCCGGAATATCTGGTTACCCTGATGAAATACAATAAGGTGTTGCAACATAGAAATACACTTTTGAAGGGAATGAATGGAATTGTTCCTCGTGACACCTCGTTGATGGATGTTCTTGATGATCGTTTGGCAGAGTTTGGTAATGCCATTATTGCTTGGCGAGTAGATTTTTTGAGGCAATTTGAGCCTATCTTTAATGGTTATTATTCTCGAATATCTGCAGATAAGGAGAGCGTCTCCTTAAATTATAAATCAACGGTACCTGAAAATAATTTTGAGGCCTCGCTAAAGAAGAATATAATGCGAGATTGTGTATTGGGATATACATCAATTGGTGTCCATCGCGATGATTTGAATATGTTACTGGGAAATTATCCGGTTAAGAAGGTGGGGTCGCAGGGACAAAAAAAGAGCTTTATTGTTGCTTTGAAGTTTGCACTTTACGATTGGTTGAAGAGAGAAAAGGGTGTAAAGCCTTTGTTGTTGCTCGATGATATTTTTGATAAGCTTGATCCTATAAGGGTTAATTCTATTTTGAATATTGTTGGAGGCGAGGAGTTCGGTCAGATTTTTATTACCGATACCAAACGCGAGAATGTTCAAGAGATGCTTATGTCGATAGGTGCAGATTTTAAGATTTTTAATGTAGAGAATGGTCAAGTATCATGGGAATAAGGAATAGTAGGGTACGACACATAGGCGAGTTCTTGAATGATATGTTTGAGACAGAGGGGCTTGTTGTTTCTGTGACGGCTGTTGATGTTTGTGCGGAGTGGCCGAATGTGGTAGGCAATTTCATTTCGACAAGAAGCAGTGTAAGTTGTAAAGATGGAGTTTTGTATGTGAAGTGTGCAAGTTCTGTGGTTGCTAAGCAGTTAACAATGAATCGTGATGGTTTGCGTAGCGCATTGAATGCAAAAGTTGGGCGAGATGTTGTAACAAAAATCATAATAAAGTAGGATTAAATTCATAATTCTATATCTTTGCATAGGAAAAGCAATCTTAATTTAATTTGTTGAGTATGGCTAAATATGAAATAAGACCTTTACAGATGCGTCTTCTTGATATCTTGATGGTGATTGACAACATGTGTGAAGAGCATAAATTGAGATATTATTTAGTGGATGGATCGTTGATAGGAGCAGTTCGTGATAAAGGATTTATTCCGTGGGATGATGATATGGATATTGCTATGCCACGTGAAGATTACGAAAAGTTGATTACCAATAGCAAAAAGTGGTTGCCGTCACAGTATGAGTTTGTTTGCTATGAGAATGATCCGAAATATCCTCTCCATTTTGGAAAAATTCAAGATGCAAATACAACATTGATTGAGCGTCCCCATTTGTACTATCTAGGAGGAGTGTATGTTGATGTTTTTCCTATTGATGGTGCTCCCGAGGGTAAATTGGCGCAACGACTATATGATATGAAGTATAAGTATTTGACGAAGGTGCTTTATTTCTTGTTCCGTGATCCGTATAGGCATGGACATGGACCATCTTGTTGGATTCCTTTGTTGGTGCGTAAATGCTATACTTTGGCCGGAATCCAGAGTAAGATTAAGAAGCACATGATGAAGTATGACTTGAACAAGAGTCGTTTAGCCGCAGTTAATCATAATGATGGCTTGGGAAGTATGGTTGATAAGGTTGATGTGCTTGGTAATCCTACTCCGATATTGTTTGAAGGTAAAAAAGTTATGGGTATGAAGGATAATCACTCATACCTTTCCCAGTTGTTTGGTGATTATATGACACCTCCTCCACCGGAGAAGCGTCACCAGCACAATTTTTATTTCATGGATTTGAATCTGCCTTATAAGAAGTTTGATCCATCAGTCCATGTTCTTGATTAAATCTTTAAGTTGAGAAGACGAGATGCCCTCGGTACGAGGTAAAATGATTACCTCTTTTTGATGCTCTTTGCAATAGTTGATTGCTGCTTGGAAACCTGCATGTTTCTGGTCCGGTCCTGTTACAAAGACATCAAAATCTACATCTTTTACAATCTGGTCTACTCCGTGGTAAACAACAACCTCGTTTACATATCGGATAGAACGTACCATATAACAACGCTCTTCTGTACTATAAACAAGATTTGATTCCGGTTTGTACTTTAAAACATCGTCTGAGTCTTGTACTGCAACAATGAGCTTGTCTCCCAGGGCTTTGGCCTTGCGGAAAAGTTCTATGTGTCCGATATGCAATAGATCGTAAACACCAACTGTGAGAATTTTTTTCATTCTGTACTCTTATTTTGCGGCAAAGGTAGGGTATTTTTGTAGAATGGGCAAATGTGATTTTATTATTTTTGAATTCAATATTTTTTCGTAAGTTTGCGTACATTTAATAGGAGATCGAATGAAAATAGGATATGATGGTAAGCGTGCTGTTCAGAACTTTACCGGATTAGGTAATTATAGCCGCTATGTATTGGAGGTATTAAATAGTCATGTCTCGCAAAATGAATATGTATTATATGCGCCTCGTTATCGCTCAAGCAGAGTTTTCGATTCGCTTTTGAAGAGGTGTCCTTCGTTGCATTGTATCTATCCTACAGGTATATGGCGTAAGCTAAAATCATTATGGCGTGTATGGGGAGTAACATCGAAGTTGCTTTCAGATGGGGTGAATATATTTCATGGTTTGAGTGGAGAGTTGCCGTTGAATATTGGTCGTGTTCCACAAATAAAGAGTGTGGTAACTGTCCATGATCTTATCTTTTTGCGCTATCCTTCCTATTATAAGTGGATAGATAGAAAAATCTATACATACAAGTTTAAGAAGGCATGTAAGAATGCGGATGTAATTGTGGCTATTAGTGAATGTACGAAGAGAGATATAATCTCATATTTCCATATTCCACAAGATAAAATTGAGGTAATATATCAGGGGTGTGATGCATCGTTTACATCGGTAGCATCGGATGCCCAAAAGGCAGAGGTGGCTAAAAGGTATTTATTGCCTGAAAAATATATTCTAAATGTGGGCAGTATAGAGGAGCGGAAGAATGTTCTATTGGCAGTGAAGGCGTTAGAGCAACTCCCAGCTGATATACATATGGTGGTTGTAGGGCGTAGGACTCCATATACCGATATTGTTGAAACTTATGCAAAGAAGCATGGAGTAATGGATAGATTGCATATATTGAGTGGTGTTACCTTTAATGACTTGCCGGCAATTTATCAACAAGCCTCTATATTTGTTTATCCTTCGCGGTTTGAAGGCTTTGGGATTCCTATAATTGAAGCGCTTCATTCGGGAGTGCCGGTAGTTGCGGCAACAGGTTCATGTTTAGAGGAGGCCGGAGGTCCGGATTCAATATATCTCCATCCGGATGATGAACAGGCTATGGCTGATGTGTTGAAAGCTCTTATTTCCGATAATGATAAACGAACACGTATGATTGCCCGTGGTAAGGAGTATGTGGCTCGCTTTTCAGAAGAGAATCACGCAGCTTTATTAAATGATTTGTACGTGCGTTTGTTTGATCAGGGTTAAATGATGGTACAAATGTTCCATATTAAATGAAATCTCCTTATATTTGCAAGTTAAATGAACGAGCCGTTATGACAGATATTACTTATTTGATTGAAGGAGCAATATTGGGCTTTTTGTGCTCCATACCTTTGGGGCCCATGGGGGTTCTTATTATTCAGAAGACTTTAAGTAAGGGACCTTGGCCCGGTTTCTTCTCGGGTTTGGGTGCAGCTTTTGCCGACTTGTTTTACGCATCGATAGTTGCGTTTGGATTGAACTTTTTTATTAGTGATTTAATGACTGAGCATCAATTGCTTGTTCAGATATTAGGAGGTTTGTTGATTGTGATTTTAGGAGTGTCGATATTCTTTAAAAGACCCAAAGCTCCTCTGGGAATCTCGGAACATGAGAAGAGAATTTCGAAACGAGGTCTTTTTGGAGATTTTATTTCGCTCTTCTTTTTGACAATCAGCAATCCGGCAATGATTATGATTTTTGTTGGAGCATTTGGAGCATCGAATGTCTTGATTGATCCGGAAACGGGAGAGAGTGTCTCGTTTTTGACTAAAATATGGGTATTGTTGGGCGTTTTGTGTGGAGCAACGCTGTGGTGGTACATTTTGTCGTCATTGGTGAATTTGTTTCGCAAGCGTTTTACAATGAAAACTTTAAGAAATATCAATAAAGTTGCGGGAACTATATTGGTGGTTGTGGGAATTATTGCAGTGTTGAGTGCGTTCGATGCTGTAAAGGAGTTTTTCAGCCATAGCGCCAATATTTTGCCACGGTAAAACAAAATAGGGATGAAGAGGGGTATTGGGCTCTTAATAATAACATTAGCAATTGTTGGTGCTATTCTTTTCGTTATGAGTCGTGTTCACCATAATGATATGGATGGATATGTTGAACGTTCTGCAGACTCATTTATACCGGAAAATTCAGATATTATTATAAAAGAGAATTCAGATGGAAGTTTTTTGCGCTTTTCATCTCAGGTGGGAGGTGTGTTAGATGAAAGTTCATCTGCCTTTATTAAGCAAAGTCTGGATACCTTAAAACGTAGGGGAGTCTTGCTTGATGTTAAAGCGGAGCGAGTTGCAATAGATCTTGAGACCGGTAAGTTTGTTGCTGCGTATAGATCGGATAATGACGGATTGACGGTCGATATATTACTTCGATGTTTTGAGTCAATGAAGAGTGGTGTTATGAGGATAAATGATGAGTATCCAATATGCGCCATAAAGGATTCCACTTTCTTTTTTGCGGAGAGTAATAGGTGGATTCTGCTGAGTAACTCTTCAGATTTTATTGCCAATAGTTTGAAATTCGTACCGATAAGAGACTCCGTCGGGATGGCTCGGAATAGAGAGGATTTTGATAGTGATGCACCCATGAATTTGTATGTTAAGGGGAGTGGTATTGAAATGGCATTAGATCTGTTTGGTGAGGATTTGAATAAAAATCTTTTATTGCAAGGGTATGGATCGGTTAAAGGTGTTGATTGGACTGTAGCTTTGCAAGATCAGATTTCCAGAATTAGTTACTTTGACGAACACTTCCCATTGAGTACAATATCGGTAGAGTGGTTTGCGTTGAGCGATTTATCAGCTTTTTATAGCTCAATGTCTGATTTCGTTAAGCGTGACTCTAATGAACTGCTTTTTGGGAGTTTCATTCAGCAGTGTGATTCTCTTTTGAGTGGCGATGTGGCTCAGTTGGTTTGCAAGAATAATAACTATATGTTGCTGAGTATCAAGGATAGAAATACAGCTAAACGAGTGTTGGATGTTGTTTTTGGAGATAGGAAATCTGTGCCATTAAAACTTTCGGCACGATCTTTGTTTGGACCACTCTTTAGAGATGTAAATTACTCTATAATGGAGTTGAGAGATGATTTCTTGCTAATGGCAGAGTCGGAACAGGCGTTAAAGGCATTTGAAGTATCTCAAAAGACAAATTTGTTGCATCAGGAGTGGTATAAGAGCTATAAGATACAGGCTCCTTCGCGATTTTCGTATACTCAATTAATCTATGCCGATTATCTTGCAGAACTATACGGGGGTAACGAGCGAGGCCTTGCTCATAAAATATTAATAGATGGTTCCAATAAGGTGAATTATGGTGCGTTAGGAGTTCAGGGAGAATATGTTGCTGATAGAGTGTTTTTGTCTATAGTGGCATCGGAGAATGACGTGATTAAGCGTGATGAACCTAAAAAGAGTAAATCAAAGAGCAGTGAAAATAGAACAGCTAAATCAGAGAATAATGTTCCGGTGACAGCAGGACCGTTAGGAACGTGGAAGAATAGTATAACCGGTGCCGTGGTTGTAGGACCGGTGAAGGTACGCAATCATAATACCAAAGCTACTGAGTGGATTGTTCAGGATTCTAAGAACATGCTATACTTGTTTACCAATGCAGGTAAAAAGTTGTGGGAGGCTCCAATTGATGGTAAGATATTAAGTGATATTGAGCAGATAGACCGTTATAATAATGGCAAGCTTCAGTATCTGTTCTCGACAGCAACAAAGATTTATTTGGTTGATAGAAACGGCGTTATGGTAAGTGGATATCCAATCAAACTGACTTCAAAGTGTAGCGAAGGTATCTCTTTGTGCGATTACGATAAGAATAGAAATTATAGAATATTTGTTCCGCGTGACGACAAGAAAATAGATTTGTATAATGCCGAGGGTAAGAGAGTTGCAGGTTGGTCTGTGCCGACATTAAAGAGTGCACCTGTATCGCCGGTATATCATTTCCGTGTGTCGGGCAAGGATTATATTGTTGTTGCCGATAGTGCCAAATTGTATATATTTGATCGTCGTGGCAATATTAGGGTTAATTGTGCCAAAACTTTTAATTTGAAGGCAGGAACCACCATTAAATTACAGCAGCGCAATGGCAAGAGTGTAATGGCGGTCAAGAGTGGTAAGGGTAAGATTTATTATATTGATTTTTTAGGTCAAGAATTGTTGTAGTAAATATTAAAATATATTAAATTTGTCGCATATTTAAAAATAATAATTTGGTTATGCGATTACATTTAAGAAATGGACTGCGTACCCTTTTAGGGTGCGCAATCCTCTTTTCGGCAGTTGCTTGTGGCGATGTCGAGATGTTTGATGGCGAGTTTGGCATTGAAGGTGAGGCCAAACCTGAGTTGGCGGTGCCGGTTGCTTATGGCTCTTTGTCAATGTGGGATGTGCTGGATAATGAGGATAATGACTATATAGAGGTGAGTGGAGATACGCTTGTCTTCATGTATAGTGATCCGAATATTATCGAGGATATGAGTGTTGAGGAGTTTTTCGAGGTTGAGAGTCTTGATATTGAAATTCAAACATCGCCAATTACATTGCCCGATATTGGAATTGTTCTTCCCGAAGATGTTAAAGTAGATGGGTTGTGGGCTTCAACAAAGATCGAGTTTACTGAGGGAGTGGAGTTGAATGAATTAGATTTCTTTGCAGATTACGAGCTTTCAATTGCAGAGACCGATTTTGATTATCAGTTAAAAATTCATGTTGATGAGTTGTATACAAAAGATGGTGAGCAATTTGAAAGGGTTATTAACGGTAGAGCCGGTTCTCCTTATGCAGAGCGCACAAATATGGAGTTCGACGCCCGTTTTGAAGGTGAGCCGGTTTTTCATATTTCGTATGAGATTGTGGTTCCAAAGGGTGAGGTGATTTCAGGACCGGTTTCTTTGGAGATGTCGTTGTCCAACATGGATTACCTTTTTGCTGTAGGTAGCTTTGGTGAGGCAATATCTGCTACGATAGATGAGGGTAGTTTCTCAATGGGATCGATTGATTTTCTTAATCAGATTCAAGGCAATTTCAGTTTCCTTGAGCCACAGGTATCATTGAATTTGAGAAATAAGGGTATCGGAGTTCCGTTTGCTGCAGATCTTTTTATGACAGCAACAAACAAGGAGGGTGAAAGTGCAACTCTTGAGTTGAATAATGATGCGGAGTTTGTAGTGCCCGGTAATGGTGATATAGCTCATACAGAGAATATCAATTTTATCTTCAATAATCAGAATTCAACCATCGTCGATTTTATCTCGTTACCCCCTGTCGGCGATATTACTTACGGTGGAGATTTGAGAGTTGTTGGTAGTGCCTCAAAGCGTATGGATACCATTTGGCACTCAGCATCAGTAGGTCTTGGAGTTGATGTTAGAATTCCATTTGTTGTAAGTGCTGAGGGTATGTCATATAGTGATACTATTGTTGATTTGTCGTTGAGTGATGTGGATTTCCTTGAGAGTGGTGCGTTGTCTTTGATTCTTGAGAATGAGATTCCATTAAATTTGAAAGTGAAGGGTTTACGTTTGTTAGGCGAGAACAATGTGCTGTTGACTAATATCGCTCCCGAAGGTGAGGGTAAGGTATCTGCGGCAAATGGTTCTCAGGCATCAAAGAGCACAGTTGCCTTTGTACTTGGAAAAGAGGATGTCGAGGCGTTGTGCGATACAGAATCGATAGGTTTGGATATTGTTTTATCAACAAATGGTGCAGCAGTTGTTAAGGCTTCTCAGGAGTTGAAATTTAAGATAATAGTTACAGCAAAAGCAGATTTGTCGGATATAATTGAATAATGTTTGCCATGAATATCAAGAGAATTTTGACGAGTATTGTTGTTGCGGTGGTTGCGACAACATCGGTGATTGCTCAGGATGGTAACAATACAATGTTCTTGTTGCCCAATTCAGCTATAAGATATACATTAAACCCAGCATATCAACCTGAATTTAAGTCAGTGGTTTCAATACCGGTGTTGGGCGGTTTTAGTTTTAACTTTTTCGATAATTCCTTTGGCGCTGATGAGGTTTTAAAACATAAATCAACTCCCTATGGTGATTCATTGATATTGAATATTGATGATTTGCGTTCAAAGATGCGTAATGATTTTAGAGCTCATTTTAATACAGATTTTAATCTGTTGTCTGTCGCATTTAAGACCGGTAAAAAAGGATATTCGTCAATCGGAGTTGGCGTGAAGATTGATGGCGGTGTTGGATTTGGGCATGCTTTGATAGACTTTCTTGCAGAGGGAAATACCCCTTATATTGGGAAAACACAAAGTTTAGGTGACATTATGCTTGATGCTTCGGTCTATGCAGAAGCTGCTTTGGGATATTCGCGTAAAGTAAATGACAAACTTACTGTTGGTGGACGTTTAAAAATCCTTTTCGGATTGATGGATGTACAGACCAAAAGAGGAGAGTTGTCATTGATAACCCCGGAAGGTGCTGAGAATGTGACATTGAAGGCAGATGTAGAGATGTATGGTTCTTTGCCATTAGCCAATTTGCCTGTAGGTAAAGTTGATTGGGAAAGTGGTTTTGACAATGTAGATTTTGATACTGATATGATGATGGATTTCACCAAAAATATGGGTTTTGCTGTTGATTTGGGGGCGACATATCAGTTGAATGATGACTGGACCTTTGGAGCAAGTGTTAATGATTTAGGTTTCATTAATTGGAAGGCAAATGTTTACAAAGCAACGATAGATTCGCAGTATGAGTGGAAAGGAGCGGATATTTCAAATTCAATCAATAAGAACGATCCTGAGTATGTAGATATTGAAGATTCGTTTGATAATCTTTTGGATTCTTTAAAGGATTCATTTGAGTTGAATGCATTGAATAATGAATCATATACAAAAATGTTGAAGGCAAAGGTTAATCTTTATGCAACCTATCACCTTAATCAGAGAGTAAATTTCTCTGCGTTGGTTCGTGGCGTAAAGATGTCTGATAAATTTTATCCTTCAATGACGCTCTCAGCAAATACCCGTCCATTGAAAAATTTAGGCATTTCAGTCTCTTATAGTGCATATCAAGGAAACTTTGCCAATGTCGGAATTGGAATCGCTCCAAGATTCGGAGGCTTCCAGCCATATTTGGTTGTAGATAATGTTCTAGCGGGAAACTTTACCCATGCTAAGGGAGCCTCTTTACGATTCGGAATTACCTTCGTTGGTAAGGCTCTTTATGGTAGAGCGGCTAAGAAAAAGGGTATTGCGCAGAAGTGGAGAGCAATCTAAAGGCTGACAGATATATACAGCAAGAGAGTGGCTTAATCGTCACTCTCTTCTTTTATTGTTGATCTTCCTGCCACAATAATGACAATTTCACCTTTCACACCTTTCTCTGTATAGTGAGCAATGAGCTCCTCTAATGTACCTCTTTGGTAATCTTCGTGAAGTTTGCTTATTTCGCGTGCTACGCAGGCTTTTCTCTCTTTACCGAATATCTCTGCTATTTGTTGGAGACTTTTGATTAGCCTATATGGTGATTCATAGAGTATGATTGTTCTGGTCTCTTCTGCTAGCTGTGTTATTCGCTTTAATCTTCCCTTTTTTTGTGGAAGAAAGCCTTCGAATACGAATTTGTCGCAAGGGAATCCCGAGTTTACAAGCGCTGGAACAAAGGCAGTTGCTCCGGGCAGACACTCTGTTTCGATTCCATGTTCTACACATGTCTTTGTAAGTAGAAAGCCTGGATCGGAAATTCCCGGTGTTCCTGCGTCGCTTACTAAGGCAATATTTTCTCCTAATTCTATTCGTTCGGCTATCTTCTCGACCTGTTTGTGTTCGTTAAACTTATGGTGAGAGAGCAGAGGAGTTTCAATGTCGTAATGCTTAAATAGGATTCCCGTAGTGCGGGTGTCCTCGGCCAGGACAATATCCACCTCTTTTAGTATGCGTAGCGCACGTAATGTAATATCTTCTAAGTTCCCTACCGGTGTCGGTACCAAATATAGTTTTCCCATGATATTTTTTGTTATGAGTAGCAAAGGTAGCGATTTTGTTTTAAAAAATCATTGTGAATTGTTTGGTAGGTAAAAAAAATGAATTACCTTTGCACCGTTTTAGAAATAGTTGGTCGGTTCATCTAAAGGTTAGGATCCAAGATTTTCATTCTTGTCATTCGGGTTCGAATCCCGGACCGACTACAAAATAAGTTGAATATTATAATTTTATTATTAAATTAACATGGCAAATCACAAATCTTCTGAGAAGAGAATCAGACAGACAGAGACCAGAAATGCGCACAACCGTTACTACGCTAAGACAATGCGTAACGCTGTACGTAAGTTGCGTGGTACAACAGAGAAAGCCGTAGCCGTAGAGATGTTGCCTAAGGTTGTGGCAATGATTGACAAATTGGCTAAGAAGAATGTTATCCACGATAACAAGGCGGCTAACTTGAAGTCTCAAGTAGCGAAGCACGTTAACTCGCTTTAAGAGTCCCTTGTAAAGTTATTTGAGGAGGTCTTACAAAGACTTCCTTTTTTTTATACCACTAAATTAACATAATAAACAAAATGCAATACAGTGATGAAGGCGAAGATAACTATGCGGCAGTTGGCTAGTGATGAGCAACCGCGAGAAAAGATTTTGACGCAGGGAGCAGGGGCAATGAGTAATACCGAGTTGTTGGCAATAATTTTGAGGTCGGGGGCCGATAACGAGAATGCCGTTGAGTTATCAAGAAGAATATTAAATGATTGTGGTAATGATTTAAATAATCTGGCTGCAATGCAGGTTAGTGAGATTATATCAAAGTATAAAGGCGTTGGGCTTGCAAAAGCAACTGCAATTGTGTCAGCAATGGAGCTGTCGAGAAGAAGAATTGTCAGTTCCGGTGTCCGAGCGGAGTCAATAAAAAGTAGTAGAGAGGCCTATTCGCTTTTGTGGAATGTGATTGGAGATTTGGGGCATGAGGAGTTTTGGGCAATATTCCTGTCTAGATCGAATAGGGTGATTGCAAAACTAAGAATAGCGAGTGGCGGTTGGGATTGTACCGTTGTGGATATTAGATTGCTTTTGAAAAAATGTCTTGAATATAAGGCCGTTGGACTGATTGTGGCTCATAATCATCCAAGTGGGAATTTATCTCCAAGTATACAGGATAAAATGTTGACTAAAAGGATAAGCAATGCCTCGGATTTAATGGATATTAAACTGCAAGACCATTTGATAATATCGCGTGATGGTTATTATAGTTTCCTGGATGAGGGAGAAATGTAATTTACTGTATCTAAATGGTGACATATTGTCGTAAAAAGAGTTGATGGCAAACTTTTTGTTATTAACTTTGTAAATTATTAGATAAGATGATTATGAGTGAGAAATGTGTAGATACAGAGAATCAGGTTGATGAGGAGTTGAATGTTGCAACAGAAGAGGTTCAGGAGGAAATGGTAGAGGAGCAGACAGAGCAACAGGCAACAGAACAAGTGGATAAGTGTACCGAATTAGAGGGAAAATTGGCAGAGATGGTTGATAAGTATTTACGCCTATCTGCTGATTTTGATAACTATAGAAAAAAGGCTGCTCAGGAGCGTGTAGAGTTGATTTCAACAGCAGGTAAATCTATTTTTACCGAGTTGTTGCCGGTTGTTGATAATTTTGAAAGAGCATTGAAGAGTATGGAGAGTGCTCAGGATGTTCCTGCATTGCGTGAGGGAGTTGAATTAATCTATAACTCATTCTTGAGCTTCTTGAATAAGCAGGGAGTTCAGGCAATAGAGTGTGTGGGAGAACAGTTCTCGACTGATAATCAAACTGCGATAGCTGTAATACCTGCAGCCTCGCCCGAGCAGACAAACGTGGTTATTGATTGTACAAAGAAAGGATATACATTGCACGACAAGGTGTTGCGATTTGCAGAGGTGGTTGTGGCAAAGTAGAGTTGTAGAAAGTGCTAAATGAGATAGATAATGGCGCAGAAACGTGATTATTATGAGGTGCTTGGCGTTGATAAAGGAGCCGATGCCGAGACTCTGAAAAAGGCATATAGAAAACTTGCCATTAAATACCATCCGGATAAGAATCCGGGAGATAAGGAGGCTGAGGAGAAGTTTAAAGAGGCTGCGGAGGCGTATGATGTTTTAAGTACGCCGGAGAAGCGTCAGAGATACGACCAATTCGGTCATGCCGGCGTTGATGGAAACGGAGGTGGCTTTGGCGGATTCGGCGGATTCGGTGGCGGAGGAATGAGTATGGAGGATATCTTCAGTGCATTTGGAGATATTTTCGGCGGCGGTAGCTTTGGCGGTTTTGGTGGCTTTGGCAGCGGCCGTTCAGGTGGCCGAAGAGTGAATAAGGGTTCAGACCTGAGAATCAAGGTTAAAGTAACGCTTCAAGATGTAGCACATGGTAAGGAGACAAAAGTTAAGCTCAAAAAATTGGTAGCCTGTCCGCATTGTAAAGGAACCGGAGCAAAAGATGGTTCTGCCTATACTACATGTTCTACATGTAATGGATCAGGCCATGTTACACGTCAGCAGCAGTCTTTCTTTGGGGTGATGCAGACAACTGCAGTATGTCCTGATTGTCGAGGTGAGGGCAAGATTATAAAAGATAAGTGTTCCCATTGCGGTGGCGATGGCGTGGAGCAGGGCGAGGAGGTTATTTCAATATCAATACCTGCAGGTGCTGCCGATGGAATGTCTTTCATTATGCGTGGCAAAGGAAATGCACCGCGCCATGGTGGGGTGAATGGAGATTTGATAGTATTGATCGAGGAGGAACCCGATAAAGATTTGTTGCGTGATGGCAATGATATTCTTTACAATCTATTTGTATCTGTCCCAGAGGCCGTGTTAGGCGAGAGTTTTGAGGTGCCATACATTGACGGTAAGATGAAGGTCAATGTTGAGGCAGGAACCCAGCCGGGAAAGATTCTAAGATATAGAGGAAAGGGTTTGCCTGATGTCAATGGATATGGACGAGGAGATATGCTTGTTAAGGTCAATGTTTGGATACCAAAGAACCCAAGCAAAGAGGAGCGTTCAATCCTTCAAAAGATGAAAGATAACGGCGATATGAAACCCGGTCAGAGTGATAAGGGATTCTTTGCCAGAATGAAGAATATGTTTTAATTGAGTGTGTATGGGAAACAAAATTAACGACCCTATTGCCCGTTTGATGGGATTGCGATACAAATCGCATCCTTGGCATGGTTTGGATGTAGGACCGGATGCGCCTGATATCCTTACAGCATTTATTGAGATGGTTCCAACCGACACAGTTAAGTATGAGTTGGATAAAGCGAGCGGTTATATTAAGATTGACCGTCCGCAGAAGTATTCTAATACCGTGCCGGCACTTTATGGATTTATTCCTCAAAGTTTCTGCGGTGATTTGGTTGCTCAGTTTTGTTCTCAGCAGACGGGTCGATGCGATATTACGGGAGATGGTGACCCATTGGATGTGTGCGTATTGACTGAGAAGAACATTTCGCATGGTGATATTATTGTTCAGGCTCGTCCAATAGGAGGTTTTAGAATGATAGATGGCGACGAGGCTGATGATAAGATTATCTGCGTATTGAAAGGCGATGCTGCTTTTGATATTTATAATGATATTTCAGAGTTGCCATTGACATTTGTTGACAGAATGCGCCACTATTTCCTTACATATAAGGAGATGCCGGATGTTCACCACGATGAATTGCATAAGTTCAAAGTAGAGATTCCTCACATCTATGGCTGCAATGAGCTTTTTATAACAAAAAGCCATCTGCATCACATATTTAAAAAATACC
>CAZMOG010000015.1:0-31990 GCA_964567845.1 uncultured Odoribacter sp.
AAATATCAATCATTTCAAAGAACTATTTCGATTTTTTAGTGGACACTAATGACTATCTTTATTTATTGAAACCCAAGGTCTCGTCGAAGATTCTAACGGTTCTTTCAGGCGGTCCGATAGCATCGATTTCAAAACATATATTCTCGTTTTTGAAGTAATCAAATACAGGCAATGTTTTGGCTTCGTACTCTTTGAAACGGTTCAAGATTACCTCCTCGGTGTCATCGGGACGATTCTCAATTTCGGCACGTTTCAACATGCGCTCCATAAGAATCTCCTGTGGAACATCCAACTTGACGAATGCATTCAATGGAGTACCATTCTCTTTTAACATTTTTGTCAATGCCTCTGCCTGAGGAACTGTACGAGGAAATCCATCAAAAATGAAACCGAATGAGTCTGTAGGCTCAGTCTCAATTCTCTTCTTGATCATTTTGATAACGATGTCGTCGGAAAGAAGAGCTCCGCTGTTGATAATATCGGCTGCCATTTTACCCAAATCTGAGCCATTGGCAATCTCTTGTCTGATCATATCTCCTGTTGACAGGTGGATAAACTTATACTTCTCGACCAAATTTTTAGCCAAGGTTCCTTTTCCTGATCCCGGAGGGCCAAATAATGCTAAATTGTACATATCTTTTCGCTTTTATAAGTTTGTTTTTAGTTATGAAAAATAATCGTTCAAAGTTAGTAATTTTTTCTTACCTATAAACGCTCATTTGCGGTTTTTCTACGTTGTAATCGTGAAAACCGTTTTTGCTCCAGCTGCTGACAAGCATACTGAAATCGCAAGAACTTCCGACCGACGGTACTCTTGGGTAGTAGGTCAGACGGATAGAGAGGTTTTTAATTAGAAGATAGTTGTTTTGTATGTTGAACTGAAGCCCCAAGCCGAAGTAACTCTTGCTTTTCGTTATAGGCCTGTCTGATTCTGCAATTACACCCATGTCGACAAAGGCTCCGATGGCAATGCGGAAGTCATATTTTAATTTTGGAGAAAATGCGGTTGCTCCAATTGAGAGCCCCAATTTCTGATTCCCGTATAGCGAATCTGCGTGAAAGCCGCGAATCTCTTCGTTTTCAAGGAAAAGGTGCTCTTTGGGGTATCGTTTATACCCTTTTGTGTATGTGGTATTGGCATATATTCTGTAGGTTAAATCGCCCAAAGGTAATGGATTGCTTATGTGTTCTCCGGTAATATTAATCATTCCTCGATTAAAGCCGTTCAGAGTGTTTACAAATGACCCTAAGGTGAGCGATGCACCATAGTAGCGTTCTGTTTTATGGTTGAAATATGAGTAGTTGCCAAATAGTTCAATGTATCCGAATGGTTGTAAATCACTCCATTCGTAGCCACCTTTGAATCCGATATTGAATCCGGTTGGGACAAATTCGCTTCGTCCCAGATCGAAAATCTGTACCCCTTTGTAATATTTTAATGATGTGTATTGTATTGAGATTAGCAGATTTAATCGGTCTTTGTAGAAGTGTAATTCGTCCGTTCGGATTGTGTCGAGTCGATTTTTGTTGTTTGTTGCGTACATAATTCCGGTTACGTGAAGAGTACGGTTAAAACGGTTATACTCTTTGAATAGGAATGAGCGTCCCAACCATATCTCTTCGGAGCGGTAATTAAATTTCTCCTCAACCCAATCTACATATTTGTCGGGAAGATTGTATGAATAGAATACTCGATTGAAATTTATACCTCCCGCCCATTTGGTTTCGTTGGTCAAGAATGGACGTTCAATTCCTATGGATAGAAGTTTGTCAATATCGTCGTTTCGATAGTATATCGAGGCATCGATATGGGTTCCTACAATGTTCGGGTATTCAAATCTGAATACGTTACCGCACCGTTTCCATTTCTCGGCATCGTATTTGAATCTATATTCAAAATATTGGCCCAGGCCAAACATATTGGTGTTTGAAACCTCACCCTCGAATGAGTGTGTAAAATTGCTCTCTAATGCGCCGTTCCATGAGAAGTTATCCATGCAAATGACATCCATGATAACTGCGTTTGGGTTATCGGGAGCTTGTGTGAGAGTTATTAAAACATCGTTAATGTTTTTCAGGGTTTTGAGCGAGATCTCCTCCTGAACCAATGTGAATGGGTTTACTTTTGAGCCGATTTTTATTGTTAATTGGCGAGTTATAAGCCTTTTTGATGTTTTGATGTGGGTGGCATTGACAACTTTTTTGTACCATGCCATAGCTTTATAGTCAGGAGTGACAGTGTCGTAAACGCTCATTCCGTACGGAGGTAGAACTCTTACGTTCACCTTTGATATTGTTTTCCCTGTATGCTCTTCAAATCGGCGGGCAGCATTGAGAGTCGGGTCAATTCCTGCTTGTGATTTGGCCGGCGATATTACCCAACGGCTTATCTGTTTTCCGGTATTTGTCTTTCTTGTGTCAATGTAATTGCGCCAAAAGTCGGTTCGTTTATTGTCGATATATATCGAATCCTGTAATTTAAGCGTGTCGCTTTTGAAGTATATCTTCTTTGTGGGGTTCGGATTGGTAATGGTGTCGGCCTGTCCAAACATGTTTATCGGACAGAGCAAAATAATTAGAAGTATCGATACAATTACCTTATGCATAGTTTAAAAATAGTATCCGGCGCTGATATATACAGAGTTATTCCAGTAGGCGTCGCAAATAGAGTATGTTAATGTTATGGGACCGAATATTGCATTGTATGCATACGTAGCTTTCATCCCCCATGTGCCTTTACTTCTGATCATATCCTTAAAGGTATTTTGAGATTGAAGATACGATGCACCAAGTTCTGCATAGTGTCCTCGTCCAATGTTGTATCGAAGGTCACCGCTAAGTTTTAATACGCTATTAAGCCCTATTTCTGTAAATTTGATTCCGGACATAGAGATTTGTTGTTCGTTATATCTTCCGTTTTCGTTTCCTCCAATATAGTTCATGAGTGGAACCGGAGTCTCTTCAAAATCTTTAAAAATAACCCTTCCGTCTATTTGTGGAATAAATTTTACGCTATTGGTTATACGGACAATGTGTTTGTATTGATAGCTTAAAATATGGGCGGGCAAGGTTTTGTAAAGTCTGACAAAGTTTGTGGTGGCAATATCGTAGTTGACCTTCAGTAGCAGACCGCTTCTTGGAAAAGTATGGTTTTCAAGGCTATTGTATTGAACCGAGGCCTGATAGGTAACATAGCTACCCGAGCCGTGCAGATTGGCTTTGATGGTATCGCGAAGAGCCAGAATGTCACGGTAATCGTAGTAGTCGTAACGTAATCCTGCCTGGAAATTGAAATTTCCTCGTGACAGATTGGCAAATTTGATGTATGCCCTATGGTTCAGGTTGACAATTGGGCTTAGTCGTTTGCCTTTATAGTATAGGTGATAGTCGTTATATTGGATACGATATCCAATGTCAAAACGATTCATAAAGCCGTCTCCAAATGAAACACCAATCTCGCCCCAGGGATTCTCGCCTAAACGGCCACTGATTGAAAGTTGAGTGGCTTGAGTTCTTGGTGTGCGAATGGTTGTGTTTAAGAGCAATGCAGCATATACCTCGGAGTCGAAACGGAATCCGAGATTTATTGAGCGAGGTGGACGACGTTCAAGTGTAAAGTGTAAATCGTAGGGACCCTCGCCTACTAATGAGTATTTGATTTGTGAGTAATTTCCTGTGGCATAGATTTTCTTGATGGCCTGCTGTATGTTCTCAGGTGAAATTAAAGAGCTGTCGCTCAGTTTCATTATCTTTTGAATCCATCTTTTGTCACCATCTTCTGCTCCATGGTATTCAATTTTGCGTATCATAAGCATGTCTGTGGAGTTCAGTTTGTGAATATGTGGCGGCGAGTCTTGACTGTTTGGTGAGTAACCGGCTTGTTTTTTTAACTCTATCAACCGGCCCCAGTTGGCGCGGGCGCATCTCTCTCCAATGGCAATCATTGTGTCAATAGCCTCGTTGGTAAAGCTTGCAATCGAGTACTCTTTCAGGTCCGGATGTATGTGAAGATCAAGTAACTCTTTGTTTTTAGTGTAGCTTTCATAGCCAAGCATTTCGTTAAGCTGTTCCAAGATGTCAATGACGTTGTTGATTTTTTCGCGCTCCTTGAAGCCATTGTCCAAATCAATACCTATCAATATATCAGCGCCCATCTCTTTGGCAATATCGACAGGAAAGTTGTTGACCACGCCTCCGTCAACAAGTAATAGGCTGTCTTTGTATTTAACTGGCTCAAATGCGCCTGGTATTGACATGCTTGCGCGCATTGCATCAAGCAGAATTCCCTCGCGGAAGATATATGGTTTTCCGGTGCTGATATTGGTAGCAACGCATGCAAATGGGATTGGAAGAGAGTCGAATGAGATGTGGGAATGGTAGCCCATTGTCAATTCTGAAAATAGGTTGGAAATATTTTGCCCCTTTATAAAACCTGCCGGTATCTCAATACTTCGCTTGCTTTTGCCGCGGTTTACTCCGAGGGGTAGTGATATAGAGTAAACGTTACCATACATTTTGTAAAATTGTGAACGGTCTTTCCAGCTGATTCTATCGCTTAACAAGGTGTTCCAATCCTGGGTTCTGACAAGAGAGTCGAGTTCCGACGCAGAGTATCCTATGGAATATAGTGCACCGATAAGGGCCCCAATGCTTGTCCCTGTTATATAATCAATGGGAATACCGCTCTCTTCGATGACCTTTAAGACTCCGATGTGTGCCATGCCTTTAGCTCCGCCACCGGCCAATACAAGGCCGATCTTTTTGTGTTGATTATCCTGTGAATATAGATTCGTTGAAATAGTCAGCAAACACATTGTCAATATGCATATCCTTTGTAGAAGTTTCATTGGTTGTAACGTTTTTTTGGTTTGGCAAATATAAAACTTATTGCTCTTTTTTCTATCTTTGTGGTTGTTAAAAATCGTGAATGATTAAGAAGCTGTTTGAATGAAGATTGCAATAATCGATGACGAGCGCAGTATTAGAAATTCTTTAAAGGATATTTTGTCGTTTGAGAAATATGATGTGTGTTGCGCAGAGGATGGTTTGAGCGGAGTTGCTTTGGTAAAGAGCGAGAAACCGGATGTGGTTTTTTGTGATATTCGTATGCCTAAGGTGGATGGACTTGAGGTGTTGGAGAGAATTAAGGCTTTTGCTCCCGAGATTCCTGTGATTATGATTTCCGGACATGGTACAATCGAGACTGCTGTTGAGGCTATTCGTAAAGGAGCCTTCGATTTTATAGAGAAACCGTTGGATTTAAATAGGATTCTGATAACAGTTAAAAATGCTTCCGACAAGAGTAAATTGATCGAAGAGACAAAAGTATTGAAAAGCAAGATTTCAAGGAGTTATGAAATGATAGGCAATTCAGAACAACTTGCAGATGTGCGTGAAATGGTTGCCAAAGTTGCTCCTCTCGATGCCAAAGTTCTGATTCTTGGTCCTAACGGTAGCGGTAAAGAGTTGGTTGCTCGTGAGATTCATGCTGCCGGACTTCGTGCTAAAGCGCCATTTGTCGAGGTCAATTGTGCCGCTATTCCGCGTGAATTGATAGAGAGTGAATTGTTTGGTCATGAAAAAGGGGCCTTTACTTCGGCTATCCGACAGAAACGTGGAAAGTTTGAGTTGGCTGACGGAGGAACTCTTTTTCTTGATGAGATTGGTGATATGAGCCTTGATGCACAGGCCAAGGTTTTGCGTGCATTGCAAGAGGGAGTGATTTGTAGAGTTGGAGGTGATAGTGATATAAAGGTGAATGTTCGTGTTATTGCAGCAACGAATAAGGATTTGAAGAATGAGATTGCCGAGGGGCGCTTCAGGGAGG
The DNA here is from genome assembly GCA_964567845.1 of uncultured Odoribacter sp. Lineage (GTDB taxonomy): Bacteria > Bacteroidota > Bacteroidia > Bacteroidales > Marinifilaceae > RGIG9079. The sequence continues at coordinate 5,828 of CAZMOG010000015.1, forward strand.
ATCTGTATCATAGATTGAGTGTAATTGTTATTAGGGTACCATCTTTGGAGGAGCGTTTGGGTGATATTCCGCTGTTGGTTGACCATTTTGTGAATGAAATTTCATCGGAAATGGGGTTGTCGCCGAGACTTTTTACCAAAAGTGCCATTGAGGAGTTGAAAAAATCGCGGTGGCCCGGAAATATTCGTGAGCTAAGAAATGTTGTGGAACGCTTGCTAATACTATGTTCCGGAGTGGATATTGATGGTGATGATGTGGTAAAATATAGATAAGGTGAAAAATTTTTCTTCAAAATATTTGCGTATTAAGATAAAAAGTCCGAAATTTGCGCTCTGTTTGGAAAGCGAATTAAAAATACATTGAGAAATGTCTAGAATCTGTCAAATTACCGGAAAGAAAGCAATGGTAGGAAACCATGTTTCTCACTCTAAGAGGAGAGTGAAGAGATCATTCTCTACCAATTTGTTTAAGAGAAACTTTTATTGGCCGGAAGAGGGTAGATGGATACGTTTGAACGTAACTGCTGCCGGTCTTCGCCTGATTAACAAGAAAGGCTTGTCTGCATGCTTGAAAGAGGCTGTGGAAGCTGGTTTAGTAAAAACAATTTAATAATCTCCAAATATCATGGCAAAGAAGGCTAAAGGAAACCGCGTCCAGGTTATTCTGGAGTGCACAGAGCAGAAAGAGTCTGGTGTAGCAGGTATGTCTCGTTACATCACTACCAAGAATAGAAAGAATACTGCTAATAGAATGGAGTTGAAGAAGTACAACCCATATTTGAAAAAAGTAACTCTTCACAGAGAAATTAAATAATTGATTAGGCTATGGCAAAGAAAGTTGTTGCAACCTTGAAAACCGGTGATAGCCGTGGTTACGCAAAGGTAATCAAGATGGTTAAGTCTCCGAAGACCGGAGCCTATACTTTTAAAGAGCAGATGGTTTTGTCTGATCAGGTTAAAAGTTTTTTGGCTGAGAAGTAATTTTTTCCGGTGCTAAATAATATTAAGCGAGTTCGTTAAGAACTCGCTTATTTTTTGTATCTTTACCTTTTCTAAATGGAATTAATTGGAATTAAATAATAGAAAGATGAAAAAGATATTTACGCTTGTTGTGGCAATGTTTTTGGGTTATGCAGTGCAGGCTCAATCGTCAATAACGTTAGAAGATTTTACCGTAAAAGGTACATTTAGGGCAGAGCGAATTGGAGGATTAAAACCCTCTGTGCTGAATGGTGAAAGATATACGGCTATGACACCATCAAGAAGACAGGTGTTAGAGTATAGCTATAAGACCGGAGCATTGGTAGATACAGTTATTGACCTGGATAAATTAAAGGGTGGTCAAGGATTGGTGATTGATGATTATACAATAAACTCTTTGGGTACATGGATGTTGATTCAGACCAAAACAACTCCTATTTATCGTAGATCTTTTACTGCCGATTATTATATTTATGAGTTCCGTAATAAAGATTTAATGCCTCTTTCAGAGAATGGAGCACAATCTGTTGCAACCTTTTCACCGGCCGGAAACAAGATTGCATTTGTACGCAATAACAATATCTTTATTCACGATTTGCGTTTCCATTCGGAGTTGCAAATAACCAAAGATGGTAAGATGAATCATATCATTAACGGAATGCCTGATTGGGTGTATGAGGAGGAGTTTTCATTTAATCGTGCCTTCGAGTGGGCTCCCGATGGTTCTGCGATTGCATACATAAAGTTTAATGAAAGTGCGGTTCGTGAATATGATATGGCAACATATCGTGGAATTTATCCGGAAAACTATACTTATAAATACCCGATTCCGGGTGAGACAAATTCGACTGTCTCTGTTCATGTATATGATTGCATAGATAGAACAACCTTTGAAATGAATATTGGCCAGGATACAAATATTTATGTTCCAAGAATACGTTGGACAGCGGATCCTAAAAGATTGGCAATCTTCAAACTGAACCGTCGCCAAAACAATCTGGAGCTTTTATCTGCAAATGTGAGAACCGGTGAGACCGGTGTAATGTATCGTGAGGAGAATAAATATTATATCAATAATGAAAATTTCGATGCATATACATTCTTGCCAGGAGGTAAAGGTTTGATAGTGATTAACGAGAGTAATGGTTATCGTCAGCTACAACAATACTCAATGAGCGGGAAACTTGTAAAGAGTATTACCCCGGCAAAGTATGATGTAATTGATTTTTATGGATACAATCCGACAGCCGGTGCTTATTATTACTCTTCATACGAAGAGGGGCCTTTACAGAAGCATGCATATGTGGTTGATGCAAAGGGTTATAAAAGAAAATTGACCCCAAAGTCGGGATGGAATGAGGTTAGTTTCTCTTCAAATTTTGCATACTACATTGTAAATAATTCAAGTAATAGCCAGGTTCCAAATACAACTCTTTATTCAACTTCTAAAAGTAAGGTTTTGAGAGTATTGGTTGACAATAAACGTTTGGCGGAGCAACTAACTCAGTACAAAATGCCGGTCAAGGAGTTTGTGAAGTTTAAGGCTGCCGATGGAGTTACCGAGTTGAATGGTTGGGTAATGAAACCTACAAACTTTGATTCGTCGAAACAGTATCCGGTTTTGATTACACAATATAGTGGACCATATTCACAATCAGTTCAGGATATGTGGTCAACCGATTGGTTGAATTATGTGGCAGAACAGGGTGTTGTTGTGGTGTGTGTGGATCCACGAGGTACCGGAGGTCGTGGCGAGGCTTTTGGTAAGTGTACTTACATGCAACTTGGTAAATATGAGAGCGATGATGTGATTGCAACGGCAAAGCAACTTACACAGAATAGTTGGGTTGATGGCAATCGTATAGGTATTTGGGGATGGAGTTATGGTGGATTTATGGCTTCGTTGTGTACCTTGAAAGGAAATGATATTTTCTCAATGGGTATTGCAGTCGCTCCCGTAACAAATTTCCGTTTCTATGATTCAATATATACTGAGCGTTATATGCGTGAGCCTGGTGAGAATGGAGATGGCTATGATAAGAACTCTCCTATAAATTATGTGAATAACTTTAATCGCGGTAATTTATTGTTGGTACATGGAACCGGTGATGACAATGTTCATGTAAGTAATACATACGAGTTGGCAGAGGCTTTGGTACAGGCTGATAAACAGTTCGATATGGCTATATACAAGGATAGAAACCACAGTATTTTCGGTGGAAATACTACCAAACAGTTATATCAACGTTTTGTAAACTATATCAAGACAAATCTATAGTGAACTTCAGATAAAATTGCTAACTTTGCAAGTCAAAAATTTGGGCCGTTAATGCAGTATAAAGTTATAGCCGAGGATATGTGCAGTAACGCGAGATGCGGGGTGTTGCACACAGATCATGGAGATATTCAGACTCCGATATTTATGCCTGTAGGAACTGTAGGTTCCGTAAAGGGTGTTCATACCCGTGAGTTGCGTCATGATATAAATGCCGAGATTATTCTTGGTAATACATATCACCTATATCTACGCCCCGGTATCGAAACATTGAAGTTGGCCGGTGGATTGCATAAGTTTAACGGTTGGGATAGACCTATGCTTACCGATAGTGGAGGTTTTCAGGTCTTTTCATTGACAGGAACCGGTAGAAAAATTACTGAAGAGGGGGTAACATTCCGTTCACATATCGATGGATCCAAGCATCTGTTTACCCCCGAAGGTGTTATGGATATTCAAAGGGCCATAGGCGCAGATATTGTTATGGCTTTCGATGAGTGTCCTCCCGGTGATAGCGATTTCCGATATGCCAAAAAATCACTTGATTTGACAATGCGTTGGCTTGAGCGCTGTGTTAAGCGTATCGACGAAACCTCGCCTCTATATGGATATGAGCAACAGCTATTCCCTATTGTGCAAGGTTGTGTCTATCCGGAATTACGCAGGCGTTCGGCAGAACATGCCGTATCACTCGATAGAGCCGGTTATGCCATTGGTGGTTTGGCAGTGGGCGAGGCAACAGAGGATATGTATGCGATGATCGAGGTTGTTAATGAGATTCTTCCCAAAGATAAGCCTCGCTACTTAATGGGAGTGGGAACACCACAAAATATTCTTGAGGCGATTGAACGCGGAGTGGATATGTTCGATTGTGTAATGCCAACCAGAAACGGACGCAATGGAATGATTTTTACATCGCAGGGAACAATCAATATCAAGAATAAGAAGTGGGAGCATGAGTTTACTCCTCTTGATCCGGCAATTACAAGTTATGTTGATGAGCAATATACCCTGGCTTATTTGCACCATTTGATTAAGGCCGATGAGTTGTTAGGATTGCAGATCTGTTCTATACACAATCTGTCATTCTATTTGTGGCTGGTGCGTCAGGCGCGTGAGCACATTATGGCAGGAGATTTTGCTGCCTGGAAGAGCATTATGGTTAAACGTTTAGCTGTAAGATTATGAGACTCCGCATAAAAAAAATGGACCTCTATATTATGAAAAAATTCATAGGGACATTCTTTTTGTCCTTAGGATTGATTCTCTGTATAGTGGTGATTTTTGATTTATCGGAGAAGTTGGAGAAGTTTTTAGAGCATGAGGCGCCGGCATCGCAGATTTTGTTTGGCTACTATTTGAACTTTATTCCATATTTTGCAAGTGCCTTTTCTGCGCTGTTTACCTTTATATCTGTAATACTTTTCACTTCGAGCATGGCATCGAAGAGTGAGATTATTGCAATTCTAAGTTCCGGAATCAGTTTTAAAAGATTAACAGTTCCATATATGGCAACTGCAGGAATTATTGCAGTTTTTTCGTTTGTTTTGAATGCTTATATCATCCCCAATGCAAATGAACGAAGAATTGAGTTTGAGAAGGAGTATATGGGAAAGAACTACAATAACAAGGATCAGTTTATACACCGCCAGATTGCCCCGAGCTCCTATATATATATGTCGAGTTTCTCGGCAGGAGCAAGAATTGGATATGATTTTTCATTAGAGAATTTTAGAAATGACTCTCTGGTATATAAGTTGACCAGTAGTAGAATTGCTTGGGATAAAAATAAAGAGAAGTGGACAATCTACAACTGGAAGTTGCGTACCATTGAGAATGATGTGGAGATATATACAACCGGTAACCGTTTGGATACTCTGCTTGGTTTTGCTCCCGAGGAGTTTGCCGAGAATCCAAAATATATCAAAGATGTATTAACATTACCGGAGTTAAAGGCGTATGAAGAGAAGATGCGTTTCCGTGGAAGTTCCAATATAATGGAGTTTCAGTTAAAGCGTTATCAGACATGGTCCGATGCCTTTTCTACGTTTATATTGACCTTTATAGGTTTGTGTTTGTCGAGTAAGAGAATGCGTGGAGGAATGGGAATCCATTTGGGTGCCGGTCTGGTATTGGGATTTTCATATATTCTGTTTATGAGGTTTTCTACTGTTTTTGCAACCAATGGATCGTTGCCGCCAATAATTGCGGTGTGGATTCCAAACATATTATATGCGATAATATCAATATTTACTTATAGATTGGCACCTAAGTAGGTGTAATAATTATGGAAGAGCAAAATAAGAAGTTCCAGGCACGCCGTGAGGCAGGAACATTTAGAGAGCGTCCTGAGAGACGTGAGAGTCGTTTTGGTGAAAAACGTGAGTTTAAACCTCGTGGAGAGGGCGGATATGAGCGCCGCGAAGGTAGTGTTGAAAGGCCAAAACGTTACGAGAAGGTAGAGTATGCCAACAAAGGTTATAACCGAGTTGAGCGAGGAGAGAGAAGTGAAGGGGGCTATAGTCGTCAAGGTTATGAGCGAAAGAACGGTTACCAACAGCGTTCTGGTTATGTGCGCGGAGAGGGTCAGTATGAGGGACGTCAGGCTGGGCCAAGGAGATTTGGTAGACTACAGCAAACTCCGTTTGGTGAGAAAATCCGCAGAGCCTACGATTCATCTGAGCAGTACGATAAGGTTCAGAAGCATCTATACTCTCAGAAGAAGCAGTTGGAGTATAAGAAGGCTAATCCATTTGCTGAAAGTGATGAAATTCGTTTGAATAGATATATCTCAATTGCCGGAGTGTGCTCAAGAAGAGATGCAGATAAGTTGATTGCCGAGGGTAAGGTGGCTGTTAATGGCCAGGTAGTTACCGAGATGGGAGTTAAGGTTAGAAAGGCTGACATTGTAGAGGTTGAGGGCAAGATAGCCGTTCCTGAACGTAAGGTATATTTGGTGCTTAACAAGCCTAAGGATTATGTGACTACAGTCGAGGATCCACAAGAGAGAAAGACTGTTATGTCGTTAATCGAGGGTGCATGCCAGGAGAGAATCTATCCTGTTGGACGTTTGGATAGAATGACAACCGGAGTGTTGTTGTTTACCAACGATGGTGATTTGGCTAAGAAACTTACACACCCAAGCTACGAGCATAAGAAGATTTATCATGTTTTCTTGAATAAGGCATTGTCGCTTGAGGATTTTGCAAAAATTTCTGAGGGTGTAGAGTTGGAGGATGGTTTGATTGCTGCCGATGAAATCAGTTATGCTTCCGAGGATAAGACCGAGGTTGGAATTCAGATTCACTCAGGAAGAAATCGTATTGTAAGAAGAATATTCGAGCATCTTGGTTACGAGATTGTAAAACTTGACAGAGTCTATTTTGCAGGGTTGACCAAGAAAGATTTACCCCGTGGACATTGGAGAATGCTTACCGCAAAGGAGGTAAACTATATTAAATATTTCAACAACTGATTAGGTTAATATAGCAGAAAAAGGTGACCATTGAGTTTCTGACTTGATGGTCATCTTTTTTTATAGCTCTTTGATGCGGTTGAGGAGGGCTTGCCATTCGTCGCGGAGGCGTGCTGCTTCAAGATAGTCCTGCTCCTTCGATGCTTTTAACATTGCCATACGGCTCTTCTCGGCCTGTCTCTCCAATTCGGATTTTGACATGATTCCCAATACGGGATCAGCAGCGATATTTGTAGTGTTGTAATCCTCGATATATGACTTCCCTGTAGGGGGCTGAATAAGCGAGGAGTTACCCTCTTTGATAATCTGCTTAGGGGTGATGTTGTGTTTTTTGTTGTATGCCAACTGCTTCTTCCTGCGATAGTTTGTTGCATTAATGGTCTCTTGCATCGATTTTGTAATCTTGTCGGCATACATGATCACCTTACCGTTGACATGGCGAGCAGCACGGCCTGCTGTCTGGGTTAATGAGCGAGTATTACGCAGGAATCCCTCTTTGTCGGCATCCAATATTGCCACGAGCGATACCTCTGGCAGGTCAAGTCCCTCACGAAGAAGGTTGACACCTACCAGCACACTAATCATCCCGGTACGTAGATTCTCAAGAATTTTCACTCGTTCAAGAGTCTCTATGTCAGAGTGGATATATTGACATCGGATACCAATATTATCGAAATAGGTACTTAGCTCTTCTGCCATCTTTTTGGTAAGGGTGGTTACAAGTACACGCTCGTCTTTTTCGGTGCATATCAGTATCTCGTTTACAAGATGATCAATCTGATTCTTCGACGGAACCACAACAATTTTGGGGTCTGGAATTCCTGTGGGACGAATTACCTGTTCAACAACAACTCCTCCGCTCTTTTCCAATTCAAAGTCGGCCGGGGTTGCGCTGATATAGATGGTTTGATTTGTAAGCTCCTCAAACTCTTCGAACTTTAGTGGGCGGTTGTCGAATGCAGCAGGCAAACGGAAACCATACTCAACGAGATTCTCTTTACGGGCATGGTCACCACCATACATTGCTCTGATTTGAGGAACTGTTACATGGCTCTCATCCACGATAAGCAGAAAGTCATTTGGGAAGTAGTCCAATAGGCAGAATGGACGTACACCGGCAGCTCTGCCATCGAAGTAACGTGAGTAGTTCTCGATTCCGGGGCAGTAGCCCAATTCCCGCATCATTTCAAGATCGTAGTTTACACGCTCCTCCAATCTTTTTGCCTCGTAGCGTTTGCCAATTTCACGCATATACTCGACATGCTCAAAAAGATCTTTTTGTATCTCTTCATGAGCGCGCTTCTCCATCTCCTTGCTTGTTACAAAAAGGTTGGTTGGGTATATTGTAAGTGAATCCTGTGTGTCGAAAATCTGTCCCGACACAGGATTGAACGATGTGATTCTCTCAATCTCATCGTCCCAGAATTCAATTCTGTATGCAATGCCGTCGTAAGATTCAATGGCAGGAAATATATCCACCACGTCGCCTTTGGTTCTAAAACAGCCTCGATTGAATTCAACCTCGTTTCTTATATATAGGGCATCGATAAGGTGGCGCAGGAATGTGTTTCTGACAATTCTGTCTCCAACCTTGATATTTAGTGTGTTGCTTGCAAAGGCACGTGGGTCTGCCATACCATACAGGCATGATACCGACGAGACTACAATTACATCTCTACGGCCTGACAGAAGTGCTGCAGTGGCTCTTAAGCGAAGCTTGTCGATTTCCTCGTTAATGGCTAAATCCTTCTCGATGTAGGTATCGGTTGTTGGTAAATATGCTTCGGGCTGGTAGTAGTCGTAGTATGAAACAAAGTACTCTACTGAATTTTCAGGAAAGAACCCTTTCAGCTCATTGTATAGTTGGGCCGCCAAGGTTTTATTATGACTCAATACCAGTGTGGGACGGTTTGTTCGGGCAATTACATTGGCAGCGGTAAAGGTCTTTCCCGAACCTGTAACTCCCAACAGAACCTGACTCTTTACACCGCTTTCAATACCCTTGACAAGAGCATCTATAGCTTCGGGTTGATCGCCCGTAGGCTCATATTGCGATGTAAGTTTGTACTCCATTTAACAGTTTCCTAGAACTCTGAGGTGAAGTGGAATTTGATTTTTGGATAGTTGTCCTGTGCCATTTGCAGAATGTATGGAGAATCAGCAAGGAAGACATCGCGTCCCTCTTTATCTTTGGCCATATATTGAGCCTTGTGTTTCTTGAACTCCTCAAGGGCTTTATCATCCTCGCCCTCAATCCAGCATGCTTTGTAGAGGCTCATCTCCTCCCAGCGACACTTTGCGCCATACTCGTGCAGCAAACGGAACTCGATAACCTCGAACTGCAACTGACCAACAGTTCCGATAATCTTGCGGTTGTTGAACTGGTTCACGAACATTTGGGCTACTCCCTCGTCCATTAATTGTTCAATTCCCTTGGCAAGCTGCTTTGCCTTCATCGGGTCTGCATTCTCGATATATTTGAACTGCTCGGGTGAGAAACTTGGAATTCCCTTGAACTGGAGTTTTTCTCCCTCGGTAAGGGTATCTCCAATCTTGAATGTGCCGGTATCGTGCAATCCGATAATATCGCCGGGATAGGCCTCATCGATAACATCTTTCTTGCTGGCCATAAAGGCGGTAGGACTTGAGAATTTCAGATTCTTTCCGCTTCTTACGTGCAGATAGTTTGTGTTTCGCATAAATGTTCCCGAACAGATCTTTACAAAGGCGATACGGTCGCGGTGGTTAGGGTCCATATTTGCGTGTATTTTGAATACAAATCCGGTGAATTTCGGCTCTTGTGGTTCTACCATACGTTGTTCTGTTTCACGTGGTAGTGGTGAGGGGGCGAGTTCAAGGAAACAGTCAAGCAACTCTCTGATTCCGAAATTGTTAAGTGCGGAGCCAAAGAATACGGGTGCAACCTTTGCCGACAGATACTCATCGCGGTTGATGTTTGGATATACCTCGCGTACCAACTCTAAATCTTCACGAAGTTTTGCAGCTGCACGATCTCCAATCTTTGCATTCAGCTCCTCGGAATCAACATCTATTTCAATAGCAGGGGTAATGGTCTGTATACTTGGCTGATATAGTGCCAAATTCTGTTTGTGAATGTTGTAAATTCCCTTGAATGTATCGCCATTTCCAATAGGCCATGTCAATGGGTTTACACCAATCATCAGCTCCTTTTCAATTTCGTCGAGTACGTCGAACGGGTCTTGAACAGGTCGGTCAAGTTTGTTTACAAAGACAATTACAGGAGTTTTACGCATACGGCATACCTGCATTAGCTTTCTTGTCTGTGTCTCAACTCCCTTAGCGGCATCGATAACAATAATAACACTGTCGCATGCGGTAAGGGTTCGGAAGGTGTCCTCGGCAAAGTCCTGGTGACCCGGAGTATCAAGGATATTGATCTTTATTCCATTGTATTCAAAACCCATTACCGATGTGGCAACAGAAATTCCACGCTGACGCTCAATCTCCATAAAGTCCGATGTGGCACTCTTCTTGATTTTATTTGATTTTACCGCACCGGCAACATGGATAGCTCCTCCGAAAAGAAGCAACTTCTCGGTCAATGTTGTCTTTCCTGCATCGGGGTGGCTAATGATTCCAAAGGTTCTGCGACGTTCAATCTCCTCGATATATCCCATATTTACTCCCTGTTTTTGTTGATTAAATATATTTAAACGGCTTCTAAAAATCGTGCGCAAAGTTAATAAAAAATTGGTAATGGAGAAAGATGAAAAATCACAACAAATAACGATGTGGCGGAACGGTTTTTAGCCATATTTGGGGATGTTTTGCTTTGCTTCTACGTTATAATTTTGCAGCGTAAAAAAGTATTAACAAATATTATTGACTATAAAATGAGAGGTGCTATTAGAAAAGCAGTGTTGGTGCTGATGTGTGCGGTTGGAGTATGTGCAACCATTTCAGCACAGGAGAATAAGAGTAAACCAAGATTTACCGTTGGAGGTTATGGAGAGGCTGTTATGACTCGTAATTTTTTTAGTGACAAGTATATGCGTTATACCGATGCGGAGTCATATAAGAATGATAAGAGTCATGGTCGCTTTGATCTTCCCCATGTGGTTATATGGTTGGGTTATGACTTTGGTCGAGGCTGGAGTTTTGGAACCGAGATTGAGTTTGAGCATGGAGGAACCGAGAGCGCAGTTGAGATTGAAGAGGAAGAGGGTGGAGAGTATGAGTCTGAGGTTGAGCGCGGAGGTGAGGTTGCCCTGGAGCAGTTCTGGATTCAGAAATCATTTTCGAGTGCGGCAAACCTAAAGATGGGACACATTCTTGTTCCTGTTGGTGATATGAATATCTACCACATGCCTAATGAATTCTTTACAAACTATCGTCCCGAGGGCGAGAATACAATTCTTCCAAATACATGGCACGAGACAGGTATTAGTTTTTGGGGTGAGGCCGGAGATTGGCGCTATGAGGTTGTTTTTGTACCTGGTTTGGATTCAGACCGTTTTGGCCGTCAAGGTTGGGTAAACGGTGGAGCAGGAAGTCCATACGAGTTTAAAATTGCAAATAGCTATGCAGGTGCCTTTCGTGTTGATAACCATTCCGTTAAAGGATTGCGATTGTCTTTGAGTGGATATGCCGGAAATTCATTTAAGAATACTTTGAGTCCGACCGATAATGCCCGTTATAAGGATGTAAAGGGAACCGTATATATAGGGGCATTTAATTTTGCCTATGATGATCACAATGTAGTGGTTCGTGGAAATTTCGATTATGGCCACTTGACCGATTCGGAGCTTATAACAAAATATAATATGGCTATGCGTAAGGATGCGCCCTCGCCCCAACAGGCAGTAGCTTCCGATGCTATTGCGTATGGAGTAGAGGCCGGATATAATCTCTTCGGATTATCGGCGAATAAAAAGTTGGAGGATCAGAAATTCTATGTTTTTGGACGTTATGAGTATTACGACTCTATGTTCAAGACACAGGGAACCGTTCAGGATTATAAATGGTGTGCAAGAGACAGAGTGGCTGCAGGTATAAACTATATGCCTATAAAAAATATTGTTGTAAAGGGTGAGTACAGTATTGGAATTCTGGACAAGGCCTATAACAATGAGCCTTCGGTATCTATTGGAATTGCTTATACCGGAATGTTTAGTAAATAATATTGTTAAACAAATAAAAGAGAAAAAGTTATGGAAATTAGAAAGTTTGGCTCTAATCTATTGTTGATGGGAGTATTAGTGGTAGGAGTAAGCAGTGTTGCTTGTAGTGATGATGATTCATCGATCGATCCACCGACCGATGAGGTGGATTTCAAGGAGGAGTATTTTGCAGCGGCAATTAATCCATACATTGATAACACAGTTCGCGCAACATACAAAGGGATGGCCGATGCCGCCGTTAATTTGGCTGAGTGTTGCGACGAGATGTACCAGGCATATGTTGATGGAACCTTGACTTCGGAAATGGTTCAAGAGGCTGGAAACTATTGGAAGGAGAGCCGTAAATATTGGGAGTGGAGCGAGGCCTTCCTTTATGGAGCAGCTGCTGATTACAATATTGATCCACATATCGATTCATGGCCATTGGACAAAAATGCAATGGATCAGTTGTTGGCAGATATTCGTGCGGGACGGAGCTGGGCTGTTGAGAATCTTGGCGAGGGATTGTTGGGATTCCATGCTGTTGAGTATCTTCTTTTCGAGTTGGATGCAGCCGAGACAAATTCTTTGGTTCACAATTTGAACTATACCGAGGAGGAGCTTGTATATTTGAGTGCAGTTGCTAGTGATTTGTGCGCTCAGTGTGTGCTTCTTGAGGCTTCATGGGCAGGAGTTGAGAATATCTCTTCAGTGAAACAGGCAATTCTTGAGGAGGCAGAGCTTGAGCCGTCGATTAATTATGGCGATAATATGAAAAATGCAGCTAACGTAGGTAGCCTTTACAAGACAAAGCAGGCAGCCGCCGAGGATATTGTTCAGGGATGTATCGATATTGCTGATGAGGTTGCAAATACAAAGATCGGTCGCCCGGTATTGGGAGCTACCAAGGAGGATAAGAACTATATCGAGTCTCCATACAGCTTGAATTCGATAGTTGACTTTGTGGGTAATATTATCAGTATCGAGAATGCTTATTGTGGAAGCAAGAGTGGCGATGCCTCAATCAGTGATTTTATTGCTGAGGTTGATGCAGAGTTGGATGCCGATGTTAAGGCGTTGATTGCAGAGTCAAAGCAGGCTATCGAGGCAATTCCTGAGCCATTTGCAAAGTCTGCATCTACACAAGTAGCTGCCGATGCTCAGGAGAAGGTACTTGAGTTGCGTGATATTCTTGAGGAGGTAATGGAGGCTGTTGTTGCTAATTATTAATAGTTAGTAATATGAAAGGTTGTAGATTATTCGGAGCTTTGTTGCTTAGCGTTTTATTCGCTGCTTGTAGCGATGATAACGATATTAATGCAGACGCTGACAATAAGCCTGGAGCACCACAAGAGAAGTTGCCGGAGTGGTACTATGCAGGAGGTGAATTGGGAACTGCATATTTGGCTACATACAATGCTTTTGAGCAGCCTACGGTTGCTGTAGAGCAGAGTGGAATGTATCAATCATTCAAGAATGGAGAGTCTCTTTTCGAGAAACCATTTATGAGTAACAACGATGGAGTTCGTAAGGGATTGGGTCCTGTATACATCCGTACATCATGTCTTCATTGTCACCCCGGATATGGACATGGAAAGCGTGTAGAGACACCTACCTTTGAGACTGAGCAGGTTGGAAATGGTTGCCTTTTGGTAGTTTACAACCCAGAAACAGAGGGTTATGTAAGTTGGCTTTCAGGAATGCCTCAGAGCCATGCCGTTGCCCCATTCAAGGATCCTATTGACGAGAGTATGATTACTGTGGAGTGGTTGAACTATCAGGATGAGTGGGGAAATAAGTTCGAGGATGGTGAGACATACGAGCTTATCTATCCCGAGGTTAATATGCCCCGCGAGGCTATTTATGTATACAACCAGGGGTATGATATTCCCGAGGGCTCATATGCTGTAAAGCTTGAGTCAACAATTGGAATTTATGGAACCGGTCTTTTGGATGCAATTCCCGATGACTCTTTGAAGGCAGAGTATGCAAAGCAGGAGCGTGAGAATCTGATGAAAAATGGCTTGAATAAGGCATTCTTCGAGAATGGAGAGTGGGTAAGCCAATACTCTAACTCTTTGCAGGGCGATGGCACAAAGTATCCTCGCCGCTATACTTACGCATTGAGCCGTGGTCCACTGCAGGATGCTGCAGGTGCAAATGCAATATGGAACATTACCAATGTTACACGTAGTGACCGTCGTTACCACTATCTCGATGCTGCCGGTTCATACGCAGAGTATTCTGCCAAAGATCCTGAGGTGCAGGCAGGATTTGAGGAGTATATTGCAAATCTTGATCCAAATAGAGAGTATCCCGAGTGGTGGGAGGGAACCATGGAGGAGCGTATCTATGCATACTTGACTGCCAAGAATCTTCCCGTTGAGATGAGCGATGATGAATATACCGATTTGATGGTATGGCACCGCGGTTTAGCAGTTCCTGCTGTTCGTGATATTGAGAATCCCGAGATTGCAAGGGGTAAGGAGTTATTTGAGCAGATAGGTTGTGCATATTGCCACCGTCCTTCATGGACAACAGGTGCCGACGAGATTCGTGACCCTGCAAAATTCTTTGATGGAGACGAGCTTCCTCGCCACCCATATCAGAAGATTTGGCCATATTCAGACATGGTACAACATAAGTTGATGATGAAAAACGATATTCGTGGTGGATGGTGTAGAACAACTCCATTGTGGGGACGTGGATTGCACCAGAAGTGTACAGGTGCTACAACATCGGATCGTTTGCACGATTGTCGAGCTCGTAATGTAATCGAGGCTATTATGTGGCATGGTGCTGCCGATAGTGATGCTCGATGGACTGTGGAGCAGTTCCGTCAATTGTCTAAGGATGAGCGTGATGCAATTGTTGCATTTATTGATGCAATTTAAAATGTTGTTCTAAGTCTTTACACTATATTTGTTAAGAGGGTGAGCGTGTTGCATGTCTCACTCTCTTTTTGTATTTTTGTGGATATAATAATGTTTCTTACCAATGAAAAATAGCGTACTGAGAAATATATCATTCGGATTGAGTGGTGTGATAGTGGTGATTTTAATGGTTGCTACTATTTTGGAAAAATTGTATGGCACAACCTTTGTGACGCAAAAGTTATACACCTCGACCTGGATGGTTGCTCTATGGGGAGTAACTGCTGTTTCTGCTCTGGTTTATCTTATCAAGTCGAAAGTACATAGAAGGGTGATTACCTTTATGTTACACGTTTCGTTCCTGGTAATCTTGGCTGGGGCATTTATAACGCATTTATGCGGAGTTCAGGGTGCATTGCATTTGAGAGTAGGTGAAGAGCCTGTTAAGCAGTTTGTAATGAATGACGGTATGGCTGCCGACTTTCCTTTCGGAGTGGAATTGAAGAGTTTTGAACTTATCAATTATAAAGGTAGTATGGCTCCAATGGATTATAAAAGCGAAATTGTCATTACAGATAATAATGGAGCAGAGATTCAAGGTGTTGTGTCGATGAATAATATATTCAGTCACAAGAGTTACCGTTTCTATCAATCAAGTTATGATCGTGATGGTCTGGGCTCTGTTTTAGCAATTTCGTATGATCCCTATGGAATAGCCGTAACCTATACAGGATATGTTCTGCTGTTATTGTCAATCTTGTTGTTTTTCTTCCAGAAGGGGAGTGCCTACCGAACATTGTTTTCAAATCCGCTGTTGAAGAGAGGTGTGGCAGTCGTTGCAATATTTCTCTGCTGTGCCGTAACGGCCGGAGCTAATGAGTTGCCACGTGTATTGCCACGATATATTGCAGAGCGTTTCGGAGAGTTGTATGTATATCACAATGACCGCATCTGTCCGATGCAGACTTTGGCAATTGAATTTACATCTAAAATTTATGGTAAACCCACATATAAGGGATTAACTGCCGAACAGGTTTTAACCGGTTGGTTTTTCTACTACGATTCGTGGAAAAACGAACCGATGATAAAGATTAAAGGGGGCGAGGTTTCAGCTATGTTGGGTATAGAGGGTAAATATGCAGCTCTTACCGACTTTACCGATGTGCGTGGTTATAAATTGGATAAGGCGTTGGAATCAATAGATATACAGCTACGTCAGAATGTAAATGCAGCAAACGAGAAGTTCAATTTGATAAGTATGTTGAGTGTTGGTAGTTTGTGGAAATTATACCCTTATCAAGATAGTTTAACAAGCAAAATCACATGGTTCTCGTTGGCAGATAAACTTCCCTCTACGATGCCCGACAATCAATGGATTTTTGTAAAGAGCAGTATGAACTATGTTGCAGAGAAGATAGCGCTGAAGGATAATGAGCAGATTCTCTTCCTGCTTGATAAGATTAAGACATATCAAGAAAAATATGGAGACGAGGGTGTACCGACACCGAGTAGATATCGGGCAGAAAGATTGTATAACAGTTCAAACATAACACGTCCGCTCTTTATGTTCTGTCTAACAGTAGGTCTGTTGAGTTTTGCTCTTTGTTGTAGAAGAGTAGTTCGCAGAAGAGTAGAGGGTAAGATTGAGGGAGTGGTTTATACGGTATTAATGTCATTACTTTTTGTATATTTGACCTTTCACATATCCCTCCGTGGAATTGTAAGTAACCACCTTCCTTTGTCGAATGGTTATGAAACTATGCTTTTTATGGCGTGGTGCAGTGCATTGTTAACGCTGATTATGCGCAAAAAGTTCTATTTGGCCTTTCCTTTTGGAATGTTCTTGTGCGGATTGACAATTCTTGTTGCAACTTTGGGACAATCAAATCCAAGAATCACGCAACTTATGCCTGTCCTTCACTCTCCATGGTTAAGTGTTCATGTTGTAACCATAATGATTGCATATTCGCTTCTTGCTTTTGCAATGATGAATGGTATAACAGCGTTTATAGTAAGATATTCAGGTGCCAATAGGGCCGATATAATTGAGTACCTGCAGGTTGTGAGCAAAGTGATGCTCTATCCGGCAATCTTTCTTTTGGCAATAGGAATCTTTATTGGTGCAGTTTGGGCCAATGTGTCGTGGGGACGCTATTGGGGATGGGATCCAAAAGAGGTATGGGCCCTGATTACAATGTTGGTCTATTCTGCTGCATTACACTCGGCATCGTTACCGTGGTTACGTAGGCCAATGGCATTTCATCTGTTTTGCATATTGGCTTTTTTGACTGTGCTGATTACCTATTTCGGAGTGAACTTCTTCCTTGGTGGAATGCATAGCTATGCTTAAAGCCTAAAAAAAATCAAAACATTGTATCTATCAATAAAAGTTTTACGTAACTTTGACTAACTAAATTACCGAAGCAATATGAAAAAGTATCGTTGTAAAGTATGTGGATATATCCACGAGGGTGAGTTACCCGCAGATTTTATCTGTCCAAAGTGTAAAAAACCTGCCTCTTTCTTCGAGGAAATAGTCGAGACTGCAGAGAGTAAAAATATCTATGCTGGTACAAAAACAGGCAAAAATTTGTTGGATGCATTTGCAGGAGAGAGTCAGGCAAGAAATAAGTATACCTATTTCGCCGAGGTTGCTCAGCGCGAGGGATATGAGCAGTTGGCTGCCATTTTCTTGCAGACAGCCCGTAATGAGCAGGAGCATGCAAGATTGTGGTGTAACGAATTGGGTATGATTGGTGGAACTGCAGAGAATCTTTTGCATGCAGCCGAGGGTGAGAATTATGAGTGGACCGATATGTATGATCGCTTTGCCAAAGATGCAGAGGAGGAGGGATTTACAGAGTTGGCTGCTCGTTTCCGTGCCGTTGCTGCAGTAGAAAAACACCATGAGGAGCGTTACAGAAAGCTTCTTGAAAATGTTGAGATGAAGCAGGTGTTTGCCAAGGGCGAGCAGGTAATGTGGGAGTGCAGAATTTGTGGTCACATTGTAGTTGGCAAGAAGGCTCCCGACGTATGTCCTGTATGTAGCTATTCACAAAGCTATTTCGAGGTAAGAAAAGAGAATTACTAACATTAAATCTATAGGTGTGATGTTGAGTCAGAAATTACACAATGCAATTAATGAACAGATAAACGCAGAGTTGTGGTCTGCTTATCTGTATTTGGCAATGTCAATGGATGCCGAGAATAAGGGGTATAAGGGTGTTGCTAATTGGTTTTATGTTCAATTCCAAGAGGAGCAGGATCATGCAAGAATCTTCATGAATTATCTGAATTCAAGAGATATGAAGGTTGAATTGAAACCAATCGCTGAGGTTCCTGCAACTTGGGATTCTGTATTGGCAATGTACAAGCAGACTCTTGAGCACGAACAGAAGGTAACTTCGTTGATCAATAATTTAGCTGCTATTGCCAATGAGGATCGCGATTATGCCTCAATTAACCGTCTTGTTTGGTTTATTGATGAGCAGGTTGAGGAGGAGGAGAGTGCTCGTGAAATGATTACAGCTGTCGAGGCTGTCGAGGACAACAAATATGGGATGTATATGCTTGACAAAGAGTTGGCGGCAAGAACATATACAACTCCATCTCCATTGGCTACAACTGCAGAATAACAATTAAGATTATGAAGACAATCTACTCCGTTCAAAGTTATAGGGCATCAATAATACGCGATGTAATATTCTTTATTTTAGGATTGATATTGGCAATATATCAAAGTGCCATAATAGAGAATTGTGTTCGTTTTGTTGGTGCTGCAATTGTTCTGGTATCGGGAATCAGTGCATATAAGCTGATAAAGATGAATGTGAATAAATCACAATCCATTATCTGGATAGGGGTGGTTGCTGCGCTTCTGTTCGGCTTGTTTATATTCTTTATGCCTCAGGTGTTTACCGGTTTCCTTGCAGTGTTGTTTGGGTTGCTTCTTTTGTGGGGTGGAACGTTGCAGTTGATAACCTTGATCAAGGCACTAAAATGGACCTCGTTTAACTTTGTAAGTTTCTTCTTTCCATTGTTGAATGTGGCAATCGGAGTTGCGATGGTCTTTGCGACACAGAGTTTTATCGATAGCTCAATGTGGCTTGTTGGTTTGGCTATGATATTCTATGCGGTTACCGACTTTGTTACCCAATACTCAATGTACAAAAAGTATGGAGAGTTGGAGGTGCAACAGGCAGAGAGTAGTAAAACGGCAGCTAAACCTGAAGTGATTGAACAGACTGTAGATAGTAGTGTTGAGAGTACCCAAAAGTAGTAGAGAGAAGGTAAAGGTTGCATTGTGCAACTGGCCTGATGAATACCCATATGTGCCTAAGGTAGATTTGACCTTATGGCACGATGGGCTATTTTTGTATTTAGAGTTCAATGTTACTGAACGATATACGCTTGGAGCAGTACAAGATGATAACGGAGAGTGTTGGACTGATTCATGCGTTGAACTCTTTATTGCTCCCGATGATAGCGGTTACTACTACAACTTTGAATTTACTTGTACAGGAAAATTGTTGCTTGGTTACAGACCGGGGCGCGAAGGGGCTGTTATTGCTCCGTTGAGAGTTATTGACAGTGTGGTACGACAGGCCTCGCTTGGAAACAAACCTGTTGGATTGTTAGAGGATTGTAGTTGGAATTTGAAGGTGAAACTGCCTGTAACTGCGCTATTTAAACACAACTTGAAAGAGTGGAGTGGATTGAAGGCAAAGGCCAATATATACAAATGTGGTAATAAACTTCCTGAGCGTCACTTTATTAGTTACGCTCCAATCAATACTCCTGAGCCTGATTTTCACCGTCCGGAGTATTTTGTTCCAATGGAGTTTGAGTAGATTATTCTATCTTTTCGGGGATGCGTGGAACATCGGGAGTGAGAATCTGACTTACTTCATAGTGTTTAATGTCAAGCTCTTCCGGATTGTTGAAACAGGTGATTATGCTACCTCCGTATGCCTCTCCGCGAATTGCTTTCAAGGCTTCGATAGTTACTCTTGCAGCAGCGGATGTCGTAATTTTAATGTGATCGGCAGTAATATATTTTCGCGATGTTGAGAGAACTGTGGTACCATGAGCCTGAATATCGCAAACTGCACAGCGTCCATGTAATTTGGCATCAATATTCCCGTTAAATTTGATTTTCAAGGAAGATGCCCTGATTTCCGAATATATTTTGCTGTCGTCTGTTCCTACAATATAACATTCACGATTTTCAATTGGAGCTTCAAATCGTGCTCCGTTGCTGACAAACAGGGCTGTTACATTTAGTGTTGAGTCTGATACAATCGTGGATGTTCCCGATAAATAGAATTCCGTTACATCCTTTCTGAATGGTAGAATCACCTCACAGAAGCGTCCTGCGGGCTGTGTAATTCTGGTACTGTAGTAATCGCCAATTTCAAATCTTATCTCGTTGTCGACATAGGTGATGTTGACATTGTTAATGCTCTTTTTGTCTGCCTTAATGGTGATAGATTTTGCTCCGGGCGAAAAGCGGATGTTTACATAGTCTGTAACTCTTATCTTTGTGTAGTTTTGTTCAATTGTAACATTCTTCTCCACGTAGTTCTTACTATAGCCGAGTGTGGAGCCATTAAGTATGGTGCATATAAGCACAGCTGTTGCATAAATGAAAATTTTGCTTTTCATGTCTCTAGTTGTTTTTGTCGTTAGTATGTGCAAATTTAATTAAATTTTCTGTATGCAAACGGTGACATTCCCGATTTTCTTTTAAAAAATTTTCCAAATGCCGATTGATCAGAAAAGTTTAGTATTCTTGATATTTGGGCTATAGAGTATTTGGATAGGTGCAGTAGGCTTTTGGCATCGTTATAGAGCATATCAGAAATCAATTCGCTTACACTATGTCCTGTTGTTCTTTTTACAATCTTTGTTAGATAGTGAGGTGTTATATTTAGTGAATCGGCATAGAAAGTTACTTCGTGTTTTGTTCTGTAATTGTCTGTCAAAAGTTCAATAAAGTCGGTGGTAATCTTCTCTTCCCTGTTTGACTTTTGCTTTGCAGTGTAGATTGGTAATCTTTCAATAATGTTGTGAATATCAAGGAATAGAGCAATGATATTGCACAGAATAGTATGTTTGTAATAGAGGTGAGTAGTATTTAATAGAGCTTTTTGAATATTCTCCATTCTGAATTGTAGATGTTGGGTATCCTGTTCCTGTAGGTTGATGGCCGGTGTTTTGTAAAAGCGCACTCCGTTTCGGACGCGCATAGTTG
This sequence comes from uncultured Odoribacter sp., assembly GCA_964567845.1. GTDB lineage: Bacteria > Bacteroidota > Bacteroidia > Bacteroidales > Marinifilaceae > RGIG9079. The sequence continues at coordinate 26,825 of CAZMOG010000015.1, forward strand.
TCATTTCGGCCGGATCCATCTCTTTCATAAAGGTGTGGCTGATAAGTAGTGAGATGCAGCAAAAATCTTCAGAGACATGTGTGAATTGTACTATTTGTGATGATGTTAATATAAGGAGAGTGTCCTTATGTATCTCTACGGCTTTGCTGTTTATGTTTGCAATGGAGCTTCCATTTAGAACCAAAATGGTTGATGTTCCATTTTGATTAATGTCGATATTGAGTATAGGTTTAATCTCTTTGTAGGTGAGTTCAGAACACATTACATTATCTTTTAAACCAATTCTGATACCTTGATTAGTGATTATATCATAAAAGTTAATTATCCTTTGAGTGTTCATGAGTCTCTTTGTTTGTGCGTGATTAGTCTTCTGTTTTTAAATCGTTTGCAAAGTTAATATTTTTATTTCTGTTTCAAATAAAACCAATTCTGTGATATTTGGGCTTAACTGTTTTTTATGATTTTTTAAGACCTTTGCGGCCGGATTTTAGTTAGGAGTGACTAGTTAGGAATTAACGAGCGTAGCGAGTAAGTCCCCCCCCTTATTAGTGCAGGCGAACTTGTGAGCAGTTAGGAGTTAACAGTGATGGGTAAGAGGTGATTTTTAAAGTTAAAAAATATGAGAATTAGATTTTTGGTGGTTTCAATTTTGCTTTTTGCAGGAGTTGGTGCGGAGGCGTTTGCAGCGTTTCAGGCGCAGACAGCGCAACAAGTACAACAACCGGATGAGAAGAGAGTTGAACTGACTCTGCAGCAGGTTTTTGACCTGGCTGAAGAGAGTAACAGAAGTGTGAAGAGTGCCGATGTAATGGCAATGAAGGCAGAACAGGCAATAAGTGTTGCGAAGAGTGGACGTTTGCCGGAGTTGAGTGCAGAGGTGTCTTTCCTTTATTATGGAGATGGTAAGATTATGGATCGCAATTTTTCCGATGCAATAACAGCTCCAATGCCTCATTATGGTAATAATTTGGTTGTTCAGGCGTCACAGTTGATTTATGGAGGTGGAGTTGTGGCAACCGGAGTTCAAATGGCTGAGCGAGGTTACGCAATGGCTCAGAGTGCGCGTGCCAATGTATTGGTAAATGTAAAGTTTATGCTTGCAAGTTACTATTTGGAGCTTTTCAAGTTGAAGAATTTGGAGCAGATTTATATTAAGAACATTGAGCAGACAGAACGTTTGGTGCAGGATATTAAGGCACGTACCGCCGAGGGGTTGGCTTTGAAGAACGATGTTACCCGTTATGAGTTGCAGTTGCAGTCCTTCAATTTATCGTTGACACAGGTAAGAAATGCACAAGAGATTATCAACAATAATCTGGCTACAGAGTTACAATTACCTCTGGGTAGTGTGATAGAGATTGATACAAATCTTATCTCTCAGTTGCCTGCTGTTATACAGGAGCATGAGTGGCAGAGGGTTGCAGGCGAGGCCTCGCCCATTATTGAATTGGCAAAACTCGAGGTTGAGCAGGCGTTGAGCAATGAGAAGATTATCAAGTCAGAGCGTTTGCCAAAGATTGCCATTATTGCTCAGGAGCATTTGGATGGCCCGATTACCATTGAAGTTCCGCCAATCGATAAGAATTTTAACTACTGGTTTGCAGGGGTTGGCATTTCATACAATTTTGCTTCGCTATATACATCGAATAAGAGAAGTGCCGAGGCAAAGTTGGCAACTCGCAGAGCCGAGGAGGAGCGTTTGAAGGCGCAAGATGAACTTCAAATGGGTATAAAAAGCGCATACGTTAAGTTTACCGAGTCGTTTACCATTTATGAAACCTCGCTCAAAAGCCTGGAGTTGGCAAACCAAAACTATGATGTGGTGAATTATCGTTATTTGAACGATTTGGCCTTGATTACAGATATGCTCGATGCTACAAATTCAAAGTTAAGTGCAGAGCTTGAGGCTGTTAACGCCAAGATTAACATTCTGTTTAACTACTACGCTTTGCAGCGTGTTGCCGGAGTTTTATAAGTTGAATTTTTTAGATTACAGATATGAATAGAAAGAGTAAAAAGCTGGTTTTCAATATATGTGTTGGAGCCTTGATGGTGTTTGGAATTGTATGGATATTTTCAAAGTTTATCCATTTGGGAAGTGTTGAGTTTACCGATAATGCTCAGATTAAGCAGCATATTGTGCCTGTAAATTCGCGAGTACAAGGATTTATTAAATCAATCCATTTTGATGAGTATCAGCAGGTAAAAAAGGGAGATACCCTTGTAATTATCGAGGATGCTGAGTTCCGTTTCCGTTTGGCTCAGGCCGAGGCAGATTATCAGAGTGCGCTTTCAGGAAATAGTGCAATGAGCAGTTCTATAACAACTACACAGAACAATATTTCTGTTTCCGATGCTGCAATTAACGAGGCTAAGGTGATTATGGAGAATGCAGAGCGCGAGTATGTGCGTTTTAAGAATCTATACGAGAAGGAGGCTGTAACCAAGCAGCAGTTCGATGGAGTAAAGACTGACTACGATGCAAGCAAGGCTCGCTATGAGATGTTGGTTCGTCAGAAAAAAAGTACCTCGTTGGTAAAGAGCGAGCAGGAGCAACGTTTGAATCAGACAGCAGCAGTTATTGAGTTGGCCAACGCTGCAGTTGAGTTGGCCAAGTTGAATTTGTCATATACCGTTATTGTTGCTCCATGCGATGGAGTTGTTGGAAGAAAGAATATTCAGGAGGGACAGTTGATTCAACCGGGTCAGACAATGGTGAGTGTTGTTGATGCTAATGAGAAGTGGGTCGTGGCAAACTACAAGGAGACCCAGACTGCGAATATTTCTGAGGGATGCGAAGTTGAGGTTGAGGTTGACGCTGTGCCAGGAAAGGTTTATAAGGGATTTGTAAAATCAATCTCGGGAGCGACAGGCGCAAGCTTCTCTTTAATGCCTCAGGATAACTCGTCGGGCAATTTTGTTAAGGTTGAGCAAAGAATCCCTGTGCGTATAGAGTTTTCAACAGAGAACAGTGTCGAGGATATGGCTCTGTTGCGTGCAGGAATGAATGTGGAGTGTACTGTAAACTACTAATCTATGCACGAGATACCTAAATTTGCAATCCCGGATATGCGTAGCTTTGTACCTGAGAAGTTACGTCCATGGATTGTAATTCTGTTCATGATTATATTTCAGCTCTCGGGAGCCGGAATATATATGGCTGCAGCTGCCGAGATGGCAGGTGCAACCGCTCTCATGCAGCAGGATATTCTAATGATAGGCTACGCCTCGATGGCGGGAATGGCACTGACCTTTGCAGTGATGTTCAGGTTGAAGTTTCGTTTTACAACATACGTATCATTTTTGATGTGTGCCTCGGTTGTCATTATTGGAAATCTGGTCTGTATGTATTCAAAGTGCGTTCCACTTATGGTGGCAGTCAGTTTTGTTGCCGGATTCTTCAGAATGTGGGGAATATTTACTTGTAATTCAAGTGTTCAGCTCTGGATTACCCCTAAACGAGACTTGTCGATATTTTTCTGTTACATTTATCTGCAGGTTCAGATGGGAATCCAGCTCTCTGGGTTAATGACTCTACACATTGCCGACCATGCCATGTGGGAGTATATGCACTATGCAATCATTGCCCTTTTGCTGCTGCTAATGCTGACTGTTGTAGTGATATATCACAATTGGCGCATAATGCCTAAATTGCCACTTTACGGAATCGACTGGCTTGGAGCGTTGTTGTGGGGAGGAGTAATGTTGAGTGTGATTTTTGTCTGTGTCTACGGAGACTATTACGATTGGTATGACTCTGCTCAGATTAGAATTGCAAGTGGTGCGGCCCTATTGATGATTGGATTGAATTTGTGGAGGGCATCGTTTATCCGTCACCCCTTTATCGGCTTGAAAACATGGTTATATAAGCCAATATACATAACAATGTTGCTATATATTGTTGTTGATTTTCTGATTGCTCCGAGCCATATGTTTGAACATATGTATGTCGAGGCAATATTGGGTTACGATGCGTTGCACGCAATTTCATTGAACTGGATGGTGCTTATTGGAGTTGTGATTGGTGCACTCTTTGCTTTTATGACATTTGCAAAGCGTAAATGGCCATACCGTATAATGACACTGATAGGTTTTTCAGGTATAGTTGGCTATTTGGTAATATTCTACTTCCTGATAGATTATAATTTGCCAAAAGAGTTTTTCTACATTCCTCTTTTTATGCGAGGTTTCGGCTATGTTGTAATAGCAATAGTGTTTTTGACTGCATTAACCAAGATACCTTTCAATGTATTCTTCCAGACCGTGTCTATGCAAGGATGGATCAGTGCAGCCTGTGGAGGTGTTATAGGAACTGCTATTCTTGGAGAGTTGTTCAAGGTGGTTATGAAGAAGAATGCCATGTTGCTTGGAACCGAGATTGATTCTGTTAACAGTATGGTAAACTTTAGTAGGTTCGGCGAGATTTATGGGGCAGTACAGCAACAGGCAATGTTGGTATCGATGAAGGAGTTATACGGATGGTTGGCTCTGCTTGGTATTGTTTGTATTGTTGCATTCCTGTTTAACGAAAGTTCTTTGCGCCCAAGATCAATCCATCCAAAGTACTTCACAATCTGGAACTCTATTAGAAACGAGATTTTGAGAATGAGGAGTAATTCAATTAGGAATTAGGAATGGTCGGTGCAAATTTCAACGAATGTTGAAAAAATCCGTTGTTTTGTGAAATGATGTGATTCTTTATCGGTAAGTCGTTTTTTTCGAGTTACCGATAAAGAATCTGAATATCCTTGATTATGTTTGTAGAAATCTCGTCAGACATTTCTTTTATTTCCTTAAATGACAGCGGTTGGAGGTGAATCTGAACTCCGCGTTCTCTAAACTCGGAAACAATGTCAGAAGAAAGAAACTTCGCATTACTTCCTGTTACATATACATCAAGATTATCTATATGTAGGAAGCCATTGAGTACATCTACGAAATCCTCCAGCATTTGAACTTCGTCAATCATCACATAATACATATGCGAATCTTGCTTTGTCAGATTTTCGACATATTCATATAAAGTTTCTGCTTTGCGATATTTGCGATGAGCAAATGAGTCAAGTTTTATTTCGATGATATGGCTGGTATCAATACCATTGTTTAAAAGGTGTTGTTTATAAAGGTTGAGTAGCAGATACGATTTGCCAACACGTCGTAGCCCAG
>CAZMOG010000016.1:0-31400 GCA_964567845.1 uncultured Odoribacter sp.
ACATTTACAATCAATCGGTTATATTTCTTGAAATCTTTTCGCGACTGTCCCTAAGATAGAGCAACAATGCCAAGACAACAACCATTATATCGCTCCACCCCACCGCAAAGAAACGGCGGTTCAGAATTCCAATAATAAGCGAGGCCGCAACTACCACCCAAGTTACCTTACCCAAATAGAGCGTTGCCGCCAGATTATAGCCATCAATTACTGAAAATGGCGAAACAAACAAGATTTTAACAACAAGAAGAACTGTACCTACAAATACTATTCCATTTACAATTCTTGTATAACTATCCATTAGAAACGATAAAAAAGCCTATACCTATAATTGATATTTATATACATTACGAATGGGCTGACCTGCATCAGTAAGTCCCTCTACGATTATAGTATAAACCTGATTTCCAACCCCATCTGCCGTCGGAAATTCAAATATGTAACTCTCGTCACTTATCAGGTTAACAGAAGGGTTCCAATAGCGTGTTATAATTTCATCTACAGGTTGTTTTAACTGTTCTGATTTAACATCATAGCTTGGCACATAGAACTCTTTAGGTTCTTGTGGAGCAAATGGCACTATCGTTTGCATATTAAATTGTATATCCACATTATTTACCACAACCTCATCATATACCGGAGTAAAATAATAGCCACCCCAATACTCTGCATTCTTTCCACGCATATCGAGAGCACCTCTAAAAACATGAGCTCTCATTCCTAAGATTCGGGGCTTTGCTACCGCATCGTTATGAACCAACGTTGTGGCACGCTCTCCTTGAGAAACTCTTTGTTTATCATTCAATTCATTATATGCCGCTATACTCTGCTCATCAATATCTACAAGACCTTCTATACCGGTGCCAGTCCAATTGCCATAATAGTCAGGCAGTAATGAATGGTCATTATTAACAATACCTCGTAAAAGATTTTGATAATATCTCATTGCTTGTCCTCTATAATCTATATCTATTATTTGACTACCCGGGGCTTGTCCAAAAGTGCTAACTCCTGTCATACCCATTAAAAAGTGTTTCCTTGATTGCTCCTCTACATAACGATCCAATATATCCAGCATTGCCGTTTTAGGACTTCCTCCAACCGTTACCATGCCAATTGTACTGGTTCTATCTCCACTATCATCATATATATAATCTCGACTATATTTCCTATAAAAGTCAATATCATATAAACATGCCCCCGTAGGGATAAAATTATCAAATTCACGATACTGTGGCTCATCCAACTGTAATTCCAACCGATCACTACCCTTCTCAGTCAAAGCTTGAACTATAAAACGCGTTGAACTATTATACCAAATATCATTCTCTATAAAATTTCCTAAAGAATCGGTTATCAGTTTTCGAGCTAATCCATTAGTCCCAATTAGAATAATATTACTATTGTAAACACTCCTTCCACGATAATTTTTTACATGTCCGCTTAAAAACAAGCCTCTCTCCATATAAAAGGAAGGTAGAAATTCTGTTTTTCCTGTCAACACTGTAGATAAATCAAATCTCTTCCACCCTTGTGTCAATAATAAATCATCTAAAGCTGTTAAGCGCTCTTTATTATAACTCTCAAAATAATAATCCGGATTTTCTATATAGCCCTTAAGGTCACTTTTTAGCAACATATAACTCTCTATCCCCGCATTATTTATATCATTGGAACTTTGACCATTATTAATTACACTGACTGAAAAATTTCCATTTACCGGATTCAATTCAGAATCTGATAACAGATTTAATTTAATTTTTGCATTTGAACGTAACTTTACTCTATTATCAAACGGCAGTATATCGATTACCGCCCGATGCTCTTTCCTATGAAACCACAAACGTTCGGAACAAGTATTACCCAATTCATCAACCAAGGCAAATGTTATTATCCCTTCGGGAGCACCACTTAAATCCAATACTTTATCCTTAATGTTCATTATGGAATAAATTCCTATAGGAATTCCACGGCTATGAATAACAAGATATTTACTTTTATAGACACTTTCCAATCCCAAAACGGAACATATAACATTAGCATTTTCTGTTTGAAGAGCCAATGCAAGCCTATTATCATCGTCAGTAGGGAGTGGCAATTTTAGTACTTTTTTTATGTTATCACCTGAGGTAAATTCAGCAAAATACTCCTTACAAGAGTCTGTATCCACTGTAAAACTTCCCATCCCTAAATGGTTGCAACTGACCTGAAATACTATTGAACCATCACCTCTTTTTACAACTCCTTTCGTTGCAACTCCCAATCCGTCAACACCTAAACACTTAAAAGCTATGCGTTGTTTGAATCCGGGTATTAAATCTCCCCCTTCGGGAAAGAACTCAACAGAAAAATCCATCTTTTCATTGGGAATAGCAATATAACCCTCATAGTCCCACTTGGCATCATTTGAGAAACGAACCCAAATTCTATTTACATCATGATGTATGGGAATTCTGATCAAACCATTGTATCCGGTATTTGCCTGTCGTGACTCTTTCGTTGTATCACCGGGAATCTTGTAAAAAAGTGGTACATTTTCGTACCTTTCACCCTTATTATTTAGAAAACTTAACTTTATTACTCTCTCGTTTCTACTTCGTTGCTCTACCTCTATATGTGGAACAACTCTATGATCGAATCTATTTACAACTCTAATACGTTTTACGCACAAAAAGTCTTCATCACTATTTTGCATCCAATAGGTATAACCGCGCAGATAATATTCTCCTTGTGCTATATCCTCACTTATCGGAAAATACCCATGAAAAACAGAATCCTGTCCCGATAAAGCAACTTTTTCACGCCAATAAAGCGTGTTATTTCTATCTGTAAGTTCTACATATATATAACGACTAAGATCTGCTATAGTATGCGTGGCGGCACCAATCAAATAGCCTTTAAACCAAATGGTGTCGCCACTAAAACAGCTCTCTTTATCGAGATGAATATATAGTTTCTCCTCTTTCGTTGAATTTAAATGATCAATTAATGAAGCTATGTGTTGTTGCATTACAGTTTCATGATTCTGAGCTTTCAAAATCATGATATTACATAAGAAACAAATGCTAACCAACACTAATCGTCTCATTGCTACCATGCATATAAATCTTCAACATTTACCCAACGCTCTGTTGTACCAACTATCGATGCCACCTCTCCAGAGAAATGTAAATACCCTGCAACTTTTAACGCACCGGCATAGATACCACAATATGTTTCTTCCCACGCTACTCCGGAATACGAAGAGGAACAATATGATGTGAAAGTAGTTTCCCCACTGAATGCATTATACCTTATACGCACTTTCACTGTTGCAATAGAGCCATTCGGACCTACTTCAGTATAAACATTCACAATTTTTTCTTGATCATATTCTCCTGTAGAGAGTGTCTCTACTCCGCTATTACTAGTTATACGCACCGAATCTGCTACAATATTCGCTGTTCTTGGATCGCCAGAATTGAGAGTCAATGTTTCTGTATATGGTTCCAAGTAATCAGACGAACACGCATATACCAACCCTACTACAACTACTAATGATAGTCCAACGTTTAAAATTCTTCTCATACTTTCTTTGTTTTTTTAATTTTACGCAAATGTACATACAATTTTTGAATCATCCTAACAGATCATACACCACATAGCCAACGGCACCGGCTATGCACATAAGCAAAATGGGATTTACCTTGTACCACTTCGAGGCGATAAAGGCTCCAATAAATATCACAATACTCACAATAAACTGCTTGTACTCTGCCCATAGTTGCGTTATACCGCCACTCAAACTGCTCCACGACGGATAATCGCCAAAAGTTTCACGGCTCAAAAGCAGTACCGAGGCAGCAAGAATCAAACCCACAATTGCAGGGCGCAACGCAGCAAAAATATCCTTTACCACAGGGTGTTGACGGTGCTTTGTCAAAAAGTTGCTTACCAAAAGCATCAACAGAAACGGCAACGAGATAAGCGAGAATGTTGCAACTATAGAGCCCAATACTCCTAACAACATAGAGCCACCTTCAACACTATTCATGGCAGCCGTATAACCTGCGTAGGTGGCACAATTGATTCCTATAGGGCCGGGGGTCATTTGGCTGATTGCCACAATATCGGTAAACTCGGCAGCACTCATCCACTCATTCTTAACAACCACCTCGTTCTGAATAAGCGACATAACAGCATATCCACCTCCGAAATTGAAGATTCCTATTTTGGTAAATACATACCACAGCTTAAAGAATATTGTCATTTGGCACCTCCTCTCTTAATTCGGCCATAGATATAGCCACCTACTCCCGCTGCCAAAATAACATAGATGGGCGATACCCCGAACAGACTGATAAGCACAGCACCAACTATCGGTATCCAGAAATTATTCCAACCGATATTCAAACTCTTTGCCATATTGAATGCCGGTGCGGCTATAAGCGCAACCACTGCAGGGCGTACCCCCATAAAGATATGCTCGATTACTTGATTATCACGGAAAGTCCTGAAGAACATTGCAATGGCCAGGATTGATAGAAGCGAGGGCAATATATTTCCAAATACCGCCCAAAATGCACCTAAAACTCCACCTATCTTCTTTCCCACGTATGTTGCCATATTTACGGCAAATATTCCGGGCGAGGATTGTGCCACAGCCATAATATCGATAAACTCCTTATCATCTAACCAGCCATGTTTCTCCACCACCTCGCGCTGCATAAGCGGAATCATGGCAAAACCTCCGCCAATGGTGAATCCGCCTATTTTAAAAAACGATGTAAATAGCTTTGTCTTAACTCCCATAAAACCTATCTGTTATCCATAGCGTACTGCTCCAATGCCTCGACCAACATGGCATTGCGCTTCTCATTTAACGTATTGATACGAAAATAGTGGTTACTCAACCCCTTAAAATTTGTACAACTACGAATCAAAATTCCATATTTACTTAAAAGCCACCCCTTCAAATCATCCACATCAAAGGCACACTTAACCAAAAAGAATGTTGTATCCGATGATTTGGGTTCATATCCCTTTATTCTCAGTATGGCCGACTGCAAATTCTCTTTTCTCTGGAAAAGGGTCAATAATGATGACTTCAACGAATCCTTTCTCTCTAACAGAAACTTTCCGGCCTCGACCGCCAAAACATTTACCCTCCAGGGATAGGCAAAACGGCTCACTTTGGTAATGATTTCCGGGTTGGCTATAATGTACCCCAATCGCAAACCCGGAATTGCAAACTTGTTGGTCATTGAACGCACCACCACTAAATTTGCATACTTTGCAGTCAAATCAACAACACTGTTCTCGCCTATGGTAAAATCAATGAAAGCCTCATCGATAACCACTACTCTACCGGGCGAGGCCTCGACCATCGATACTATCTGAGCCTTTGTCATCAGTTTGCCATTGGGATTGTTGGGATTTCCAACAATTACCAGATTGCCATCCTCGGGCTTCAACTCAGTGCCATAGTGCAGATATTTTACTTTGTGTCCATGCAGCTCACACGCATCGGCATACTCCGAGTATGATGGAACAAAGAGTACAGTTTCCGCTCCTCGATATGCCTGTGCAATAAGGTACAACAGCTCTGTTTCGCCATTACCGACAAGCACCGATGCTCTGTCAACACCATGATATTCTGCCACTGCCTCGGCAAAAGAGTCGGCATTTGGCTCCGGGTAGTGCAGCACCATAGGGATTCGCTTCTGCATAAAACGAACCAGAGGTTCACTCTCTGCCCCATACCACACATTTGTAGAAAAATCGGCAACTATTGTCTCTTCGGAACAATATCCGTCATCACCGTGTCCGTATATCATAACTCTACGCTACACAAATTAGAATTTACAAGCAAAACCTCGCCAGCGCTCCTCATCCATTCCTGCAACACACTGCTCCAAACGCGCCATTGAGTATAACATATCCGACAATCTGTTTACAAAGAGCAATGCCTCATCGGGAAGAGGATCCATTCTGTGAAGAGTCCACAATCTGCGCTCCGCCCTGCGTGACACGCTTCGTGCCAAGTGGCAGAATGCCGAGACCCGGGTTCCTCCGGGCAAAATGAAATAACCGGTATCAAGACCCAGGGCATCGCAACGCTCCTGCAACTCATCGATATACTTTTCACAAAACTCCACTATATCGGCAGGCAAGGCCTTAACATTGCCACGATGCTCCGATGGAGTAGCGACGTGTGCCATTATCTCCATCAGGGTCAACTGTACCTTTTTCAGAATTGGCTGAAACTCATGGTCGGTAGGCAACATTGAACGCACTACTCCCAAACATGAATCCAACTCATCCAACTCGCCATTCGCCTCGATTCTGGGAGAGTCCTTGGCTACTCGTTCATTGCGGTAAATTCCGGTAGTTCCCTTGTCTCCTGTCTTTGTATAGATTTTCATATCTCAAATATTTTCCAACTTGTATTTGTCATGATTGGCAACTCAACCATACTGATTGGCTCTGCCCCGGTTATAACAGTTTCGATGGCACGATTTACCGCCCCATGACCCACTGCAAAGACACGCTTTCCTGCATACTTCTCGCGCAAATACTCAACAAATGCCTTAGCTCGGTCATAAAGTGCCTGGATGCTTTCGACACTCTCGGGCAGATTGTACCAGCTTACCTCTTTTAACGCCTGACCGGTATAAATTCCCCAATCCATTTCACGAAGAAGCGGAGTAGGCTCGACCTGCATACCCTTCAAATCCGCCACACACTTTGCTGTGTTGTAACTGCGAGCCAAATCACTGCTCACAACCACATCAAACTCAAACTCCTGCATTGCCTTAGCCAAATCGCGAGCCTGTTGCCACCCCAATTCGGTCAAAACTCCGGGAAGCTGTCCCTGCAACTCATCGCGCAGATTCTCCTCGGTCTCGCCATGTCTTGCCAATATAAACTGCATAACACTATCAATTTTATATGTACATTTAAAACGCAAAAATAGCCATTTTTTACTAATTTTGGGGCGAGGATTCAAATGAATAAACAATAAATTTATATTACACGTAAAACACAGAAAATCAACTTAATGAACAAAACAATACTTTTAATTGCAGTAATAATCAGCACCCTGTTGGGTTGTACACCACGCCAAAACTCCGAGGAGTATATCAGCGTAACCATAGCTCCGCTACAACACATTGTAAACTGTATCACCGATTCGATAATCAAGGTTAATACACTTATTCCCAAAGGCATGAGCCCTGAAAGCGGCGACTTCTCTATCGAAACCCTAAAAAAACTACACGACAGCAAAGCATGTCTGTATTTCGGTACTCTTCCATTCGAGCAGTCACAACTTATGCCAATACTGCAAAGCGACAAATCGGTAAGGAGTATTGCCCTTGCCCCTGCAAACACAACAGGCGAAGCTCATGACCATCACCATACAGATGAATGCAACCACGACCACCACTGCGACCCGCATGTATGGCTCTCGATTAAGAGCATGAAAGAGATAAGTCACACTATTACCCATGAGCTATGTACTCTGTACCCCGAACAAAAAGAGCAGCTTATGAGTAACAGCAAGAATCTTAGCCATAAGTTAGACTCGCTTGACAATCTATTTACACAACTCTTTGCCGGCAAGGAGACAAATACATTCATCATATACCACCCTGCCCTGACCACCTTTGCCGAAGATTACGGATTGGTACAACTATCCATCGAGGAGCATGGAAAGGAGCCCTCGCCCGGACATATAAAAGAGATTATCGAAAAAGCAAAGGCCGGTAATTGCACCATGCTGTTAATGCAGGAGGAGAATGACAAAACCCAATGCCAACAAATCGCCAATGAGTGCAACGCAACTATAGTAATATTCAATCCTTTAGCAGAGAACTATATTGCTGAGATGGAGTTGCTTGCAAAAAACTTTGAAAAACTGATGAAGTGATGGAATTGGTAAAACTTGAAAATATTTGTGCCGGTTACGAGGGCAAGAAGATTCTTGACAATGTAAACCTGACCATCAACGAAGGTGATTTCATTGGCATTATCGGACCTAACGGAGGGGGCAAAACAACCCTTCTGAAGGTTATTATCGGAGCCCTCAAACCATTTAGCGGTCAGATTAAAAAGGCAACAAGCACTGAGAATCTTTTCGGTTACCTGCCACAAAATCAGAAGTTTGACAAAAAGTTCCCAATAACCGTTGCCGAGGTGGTTCTGTCGGGATTGATGCAAAAGAAGGGGCTCTTTGCCCGATACACAAATAACGAGAAAGAGCGTGTCGATAACCTTTTGGAACAGTACGGACTGCTTGAGTATAAGGATCGTGCCATAGGGGATTTGTCGGGGGGCCAGGCTCAACGCGTATTGCTCTGCAGGGCAATCATATCAAACCCCAAAATATTGGTACTCGACGAGCCGACAACCTATATCGATGCCAACTTTGAGAAGGAGTTCTACTCACTGCTCAACAAGTTGAACAAAGAGATGGCAATTGTCATGGTATCGCACGATATTGGAACTATATGCAGCTACGTTAAGAGTATTGCTTGTGTAAACCGAGGTCTGCACTACCACAACTCAAACATAATAACCAATGAGGATCTGCAGGCATATAACTGCCCTATAGAGCTGGTGAGTCATGGCAATATTCCACACAGAGTGTTGCATAACCACAATGCTCCGCACCACCACAACTGCGGTTGCGAAACACATAATCACAAATAGAGACATGGAATCACTACTTGAATATAGCTTTTTTCAAAACGCATTGATTGCCACTCTGCTCATAAGTATTTGTTGCGGATTGGTGGGAACCTATATCGTGGCCAGAAGAATGGTCTTTATCAGCGGAGGTGTAACCCACGCCTCGTTTGGAGGGCTGGGAGTGGCATATTACATGGGAGTATCGCCGCTTATGGGCGCAACTATCGGTGCATTAATCTCGTCGGTTGCACTGACATGGCTATCCAAAGACAAGAAGATTCGCGAGGACTCGCTCATTGGAATATTCTGGTCGGTTGGTATGGCCATCGGTATTTTGTTCATGAACATGACTCCGGGATATGTACCGAACTTAGTATCATTTCTCTTTGGAAACATATTGACCGTTACAAGTGACTTGCTGTTATTTGCAGCGATACTGACTGCAGGGGTGATACTCTTTTTTGCACTGCTCTACCGTCCCCTATTCTACTTTGCATTCGACAAAGAGTATTGTAAAACCAACAGCCGAAATATTGCAGTATTGGAATATGGCAGCATGATTATCATTGCATTGACAATTGTTTTGTGCATGAAATTGGCCGGTATTATTCTTGTCATTTCATACCTGACAATCCCCCAGGCAATAGGCAGTATGATTACAAAAGATTTCAAAAGGTTGTTAATTATCTCGACTCTTATCAGTATCTTTGGGTCGGTAATCGGTTTGTGGGTATCGGCCCTGACAAACACCCCCGGTGGAGCTACAATTGTTATCTGCTTTGTAATAATTCTGACCCTCTGCCGGGCATACAAAAAGATTAGAAATAGATAAACCAAATAACAGTAACACAATGAAGAAACTACAATTGACAGCCATGCTGCTTATGCTATCGGCATCGGCAGTTATGGCACAGACATTGACCGAGAAAGAGATAAACTCTTTTAAGAATGATTACAACAACTACCAGAATGCCAAGGCAATCCAGAATGTTGTAATGAGCAACGCCTCCTTGAAAGAGTTGGTACATGACCATAGTGTAACAAACAGTGTTGACCACAACTTCAAATACAGAGTTGATGTTAAAGGAATCACAAATCAACAAAGTTCAGGCCGTTGCTGGATGTTCACCTCGTACAATGTGTTGCGCCCTGCAGCAATCAAAAAGTTCAATGTAAACGGAAATTTCCACTTCTCAAAGAACTATTTGTACTTCTACGATATGCTTGAGAAAGCAAACCTATTCCTTGAGAATATCATTGCCACAACAGGCAAATCAATTACCGATGAAGAGGTTGTTTTCTACTTGAAGAACCCTGTTGACGATGGTGGCGTTTGGAATTTGTTCTACAACTTGGCAGAGAAGTATGGAGTTGTTCCTGCCGATGTTATGCCCGAAACAATCCACTCAAACAACACAGACCAGTTGGCAGCCCTTTTGAAGGAGCTGCTACGCGGAGGAGCATATAAGATTCGTACAATGGCCGATGCAAAAGCCAAAGAGAGCGCACTACGCGAGCAGAAACTTGAAACTATGTCGCAAGTTTACCGTTTGCTTGCATTCTGTTTGGGCGAGCCTCCTACCCAATTCACATGGAGATACACCAACAATGCCGGCGAGGACAAAACTTTGACCTCTACCCCAATGGAGTTCTATAAATCTATCATACCAGAGAACTACAATCCTCAGCAGTATATCATGATTATGAACGATCCTACCCGCGAATACTACAAGGTTTACGAAATTGCAAACTACCGTAACTCTATCGAGGGCATCAACTGGATCTATTTGAACCTTCCAAACGACGAAATCAAGGCATCGGCTCTTGCCTCTATCAAGGCAAATCAGGCAATGTACGCATCGTGCGATGTTGCCAAACAGATGAACATTACCGACGGCGTTTTGGCCCTTGGTCAGTATGATTACCAGGGATTGCTTGGAATTGATTTGACAAGCATGGATAAAAAGGCAAGAATCCTTACACGCCAAAGCGGCTCTTCACACGCAATGCTTCTTATGGCGTGCGATACCGACGAGAATGACAAGCCTGTTAAGTGGCAGTTCGAAAACAGCTGGGGTCCAAAGGGACATAACGGTTATTTGACCTTTACCGATGGCTGGTTTGATGAGTATATGTTCCGTCTTGTTATCGACAAGCAGTTCCTAAGCGAGAAGGCGCAAAAGGCTGTAACCCAAAAGCCTGAACTTCTCCCAGCCTGGGACTACATGTTCTAAAAGAACCACTTTTAACCATAAAAATTACGGGCGAGGTTTCAAATTGATTCCTCGCCCGTTTTTTTAATAACTTTTGAAAAACTGCTGTTTTTTTTAACTTGCAGTGCAATCTAAATATCAAAAGTATGAAACAGAAATTTTACTTATTAATGACATTGTTGAGCATGACAGCTATTCTTGCTTGTAATGACAATGACAAACAAATTGAGCCAACTCCCAATGGTTCTCCGGAAGATACAACAACACAAACTCCGGGTTCAAATCCAGTGCAAACCCCTCCGTCTGATTATGATAATTTGCCGGAAAAGCAGGAATACATTGTAAAAGGAGGCAAAGAGATAGCATTAACTATTGATGAGAACATGCTGTATATATGGCTACCACAAGAGACATATAAATCACTTCAAGAGCAACGCAAGAACGCAGGCGAACCTGAAGTTTTATATCACAATCATCTTTATCGCTCATGCACAAATATGTTCGATTCCTTGATAGACGAGGAGTTACTTGATTATAAAAATTATGTAGAAACATTGATTTACAAAGACGAAATTGCCAAATGCGATTCAACCATTGTGGTTGCTCCTGCATATATAGATACACAAGGCGATACAGTTTTCGTTCATAATCAGATATATGTTAAACTTAAAGATGAAAATACCGACCTTGAATTGCTAAAAACAGCAGCAAAGAAATATGAAGCATACATTGGCAAAGCATCACTTAACTCATACTTTTTGATATGCTACGGCAATAATCGTAAATTAAGCCCCGTAAGCGTTTCAAATTATTTAATTGAGAGTAACCTATTCGAATTAGTTGAGATTTCTGTCTTAACTGAACACATAAAACTATAAACAACTTTCACCATAAAAATTACGGGCGAGGTTTCAAATTGACTCCTCGCCCATTGTATTTAAATCCAGTTTCTAGAACGTTTAACTCACTACGATTTCTATCAGGACGCTAATGACTTGTTTTTATTTTTTTAACAATTGTTCCCCCAAAAAAGGACAATTCTCTTTCATTTAAAAAAAAAATCTGTATATCTTTGTGCCGTAATCATAATAGCGTAGAAATTAATAGGTTTATATATATATATATGAATACGAAACTATTTATATTCGGCTTTTTACTTTGCCTGGGTGTGTCATGCTCAAAAGATAATGGCAATACGGTATATTATGATGCTTTTCCAAAGGAGATTCAATTGACAGGGGAAATTGTTAATATCGATGATACCATATTGCACAATTATCCACTCCTAACAATGATTGAGGATAAGTTAGTAATACTTGATTATGCAACCGATGAGTATTATTATCATGTGTATGACACTATTGATTACTCATATAAATATTCGTTTGGTAAAAGGGGGCGTGGGATAGGTGAGTTAATGTATAGTGGAAGTTTATATCACAATAAAGGTATTTTATACGTTGATAATGGACTAAAACGCAGTGAAATTCTCGCATATAAAATTGCTGATGATTGTGCAGAAATAATTGACACCATAAACTTACCTAATGAAGAGGAGATGTGCATAATAAGATTTGTTGTAGAACCTAACAAATGTATTTGGGGATTACCGGTTTCAGGTAAAGAAGATAGAAGATTATATAAAATCGGGAATAATCGTAATATTCTTGATTCTCTTTACCATATACCAAAGAATCCTGAGTGGTCTCTATCAAAACCAACTTACACCTGGATGTCACACATTGCATTCAACCATAATAACAGCAAATTAGTATTGGCAACGTGTGGAGGAGAGAGATTAGATATCTTAAATACTCAAAATGGTGATAGCTTAACTATTGTTGGGTCTGGAGGTAATCCAACTCCTGATATCAAAAACGGTAATATACATTTAGATTATAAAGTGATAGGTTTCAGAAAACTACAAGTTACGGATAATCACATATATGCATTATACTCTGGACAATATTATAAAGATATGATATGGAGTGATGCAGAAGAGATATACTCAATGAATGTATATACACTTGATGGAGAGCCCGTTATAAAATATCATTTTGACAAACCTATAATCAGTGTGTATGTTGACGAAAAAAACAGAACAATGTACACTACTGCCGTAACCGGCGAAGAGGAGGAGTCCATTGTGAAATATAAATTCTAAAAAAAGTTGATACGACAACGGGCGAGCAGTCAATTTGATTCCTCGCCCGTTGTTGTACCAACTACTTTATTTCTATTTACCCACTTCTAATTCTCAAACTAACCCCTAACTCATAACAAATCAATCCTTAATTATCAAAACCGTCGCGTATGCCGAAACGCCCTCTTCGCGCCCCTCGAAACCAAGTTCCTCAGTGGTTGTGGCCTTAATGGAAATATCATCAATATCGATTCCCATAACCTCGGCAAGCACCCTCTGCATTTCGGGAATGTGAGGTTTAAGCTTAGGGCGTTGCATACACAAAATAGAGTCGACATTACCTATTTTGAAACCTCGCTCACCAATCAATTCCACTGTACACTTTAAAAGAATTTTGCTATCGATAGCCTTGTAGCTATTATCGGTATCGGGGAAATGATAACCAATATCACGCATTGCCGCGGCTCCCAACAGGGCATCGCAAATTGCATGGATAAGAACATCTCCATCAGAGTGTGCAACACACCCCTTAACATGCTCTATCTTCACTCCTCCCAACCACAATGGCAACCCCTCTTCAAGACGGTGCACATCAAAACCTATTCCTGTTCGTATTTTCATATTCATTATAATCTTAGAATCTATGCAAAAGTAAGAAAAATAAGTTACCTTTGCTAAAATCATAGAAGCTGTTTAAATTTTATGGAGATTAGTGATATATATTCGCTATTAAAGGGGCACAGAGTAACAACCGACACAAGGGCAGTTGTTTCGGGCGATGTTTTTTTTGCGCTTAAAGGAGAAAACTTCGATGGTAACTCATTTGCACAACAAGCAATTGAGAATGGAGCATTTATGGCAATCATCGACAATCCCAAATATGCCTCATTGCCAAGAACCCTGCTTGTCGAGAATGTTCTGCACACCCTGCAACAGGTAGCAGCCTACCACCGACACAAATTGGGAATTCCAATTTTGGGCATTACCGGTACCAATGGAAAGACAACGACCAAAGAGCTTTGCCACGCAGTTATCAGTAAAGGGGTAAATTGTGTTGCGACAAAAGGTAATCTAAACAACCACATTGGAGTACCGCTTACCCTGCTCTCGATGGATGAAACCACCCAATTCGGAATTGTTGAGATGGGAGCCAACCACCCCGGAGAGATTGAGTTTCTATGCAACATTGCCGACCCCGATTACGGATTGATTACCAATGTCGGAGAGGCCCATATTGAGGGCTTCGGCAGTAAAGAGATGATTATAGAGACAAAAACCGCCCTATACAGACACATAACAGCAAAAGGTGGAAAACTTTTCGTAAACAGTTCCGATGCTCTGCTAATGTCAAAAGCGGAAAAGGTTGAGACATACACATACGGAGATTCCGGAACAATTGCCAAAGGAGAGTTGAAACAAAGCATTCCTAATATGGTTCTGGAGCTTTACACTCCACATGGCCACCTCTACATCAAGACAAATCTGATTGGAGGTTACAACTACCACAATGCAATGGCGGCAATTGCACTTGGACGATACTTAAGAATCGACGATTCCGAGATTGCCAATGCAATTGAACAATACACCCCGGGCAATATGCGTTCCCAACTCATAAAGAGCGAAAGCAATACCATTGTTTTGGATGCTTATAACGCAAATCCCACAAGTATGAATGTTGCAGTAACCAACTTTGCCAACATTCAACGCGATAAAAAGGTTGTAATCCTTGGAGAGATGCGCGAACTGGGACACCGAGAGGCAGAAGCCCATGCCGAGTTGGTTAATTTGGTTTTGGAGCAAAATTTCAACAAAGTATATTTTGTAGGCAAACCATTTGAGAATCACAAAGATAGAGCCACGAATATCATTTGGTGTGAAAACACCGAAAGATTAATTGAACTACTAAAGGTGGAAAAGCCCGAAAATTCAATTATTTTTGTGAAGGGTTCCCGAGGAAACCGATTGGAAAGGATTGTTGAACATCTATAAAACATAGAGTCGTGAGCGAGAGAGTTGTTATTATCCCTACTTACAACGAGAAGGAGAATATCGAGAACATAATCAGATATGTTTTCAATTTGAAGCCTGAGTTTGATATTGTTATCATTGATGACGGATCACCCGATGGCACAGGGGCAATTGTGAAGAATCTGCAAAAGGAATTTTCACAACTACATCTTATTGAGCGTTCCGGCAAATTGGGCCTTGGAACTGCCTACATAACAGGATTCAAGTGGGCTCTTGAGAATGGATACAACTATATCTTCGAGATGGATGCCGACTTCTCTCACAACCCCGATGACTTGGTTCGCCTATACGAAGCGTGCAAAAACGGAGCAGATGTATCGGTAGGTTCAAGATATGTTACAGGTGTTAACGTTGTAAACTGGCCAATGTCAAGAGTACTTCTTTCATATTTCGCATCGAAATATGTAAAGTTTGTGACAGGAATGCCAATCCACGACTCGACTGCAGGATTTGTATGCTATACAAGAAAAGTGCTTGAAACCATTGATTTGGATGCAATCAAATTCAAGGGTTACGCTTTCCAAATTGAGATGAAATTTACCTCGTGGGCATTAAAATTTGCAATCAAGGAGGTTCCAATCATATTTACCGACAGGACTTTAGGCACTTCAAAAATGAGCGGAGGAATTATCTCCGAGGCTCTATGGGGAGTTGTGCAGTTGCGTTTAAGAGCAATGACTGGAAAAATTAAGCCAAAACGGCATAAAATAGAGGCATGAAACGGTTAATACAGAACGGAACGATTATCAACCAGGGAGCAATGTACAAGGCAGACATTCTGCTCCATGATGATAAAATTATAAAGATAGGCAAGAACCTTACAGTTACCGATGAGCATGAAATAATCAATGCGACCGACTGTTTTGTTATGCCCGGAGTTATTGACGATCAGGTACACTTTCGTGAACCAGGTTTAACCCACAAAGGCAACATTAAAGAGGGAAGCCGTGCGGCTGCTGCCGGAGGAGTGACAAGTTTTATGGACATGCCAAACGTAAAACCTGCCACCACAACTATCGAGCTATTGAAAGAGAAACAGCAAATTGCAGCCAAAGACTCTTCGGTAAACTACTCATTCTATCTTGGAGCAACCAACAACAATATCGAGGAGATAAAAAAGATTGACCCGGCAACTGTATGCGGTTTAAAGCTATTTATGGGCTCATCGACCGGCAACATGTTGGTTGACAACCCGGAAACTCTTAAAGAGATTTTCAAAAATTCACCTGTGCTTATTGCAGCCCACTGTGAAGACACTCCAACAATCGAGGCCAACATTGCAAAATTCAAAGAGCAATACGGTGAAGATATACCCATAACCCTTCACCCCGAGATACGCAGTCGCGAGGCTTGTTACAAGAGCAGTTCATTGGCAGTATCGTTGGCAAAGGAGCACAACGCAAAGTTACATTTGCTACACCTAAGCACTGCCGAGGAGGTTGACTTGCTTCAAAGCGGTTGCATTAAAGACAAAATGATTACGGGCGAGGTATGTGTTCATCATCTGTTCTTTAACGACGAAGCCTACAAGGATCTCGGCAACTTTGTACGATGGAATCCCGCCATAAAGAAAGAGTCAGACCGTAAGGCCCTGATTAAAGCGGTAAACAACGGAATTATCGACGTTATTGCAACCGACCACGCTCCCCACACAATCCAAGACAAACAAGGAAGCTACACAAAGGCTGCCGGTGGAGGTCCGCTTGTTCAGCACTCACTTGTTATGATGCTTGAGCTTGTCAAGAAGGGAGAAACCATCATGCAAAAGGTTGTTGAGGGAATGTGCCATGCACCCGCACTCCGTTACAATATTTCCGAGCGAGGCTTTATACGCGAGGGGTACAAAGCCGATATATGCATCTTTAAAAAAGAGCCTTGGCAAGTTACAAACGACAACATCATGTATCAATGCGGCTGGTCACCTGTGAATGGCAAAACATTCAGCTATAAAGTAAAACACACCATTGTAAATGGGCGTACGGTATATAAAGATGGAAAAATTTATGAAGAGGTTCGCGGCGAAATGCTCCGCTTCAACCATTAACTAAAGACCGGTAATAAAGATAACAACAGATAGGCGTAGAAGATTACTTTTGCGCCTATACTTTTTGTTGCTTGATAAAAATAAGAGGCTACCCATGCTATAGGGATTGCTGATACATATAGCATTTCATGATCTACTCCCCTCAAAAGGACAGCCGAGATTCCAATAATTATTGGAGTAGCAATAACAACACTGATAAATCGGCGTTCTGTATACAATTGTGGCATAAGCTTAGTAACACAAGCGACTCCCATAATTAACATCAGTATAAATAGAAAAGCTAAACGAATCCACTCTCCGGTATTACCTATACCATAATCAGGGGCATACAAAATTACAGAACACCACTCTCCCCATTTAACCAAAGCCAAATCATTGCAGAAGAGCCAGGTAAAAATAAAAATCAGGGCAGTTATCCAACCAATAAAAAGAGCTGAAATATCCTTTACAGAGAACCTTCCTATCAAAGCCAATATCAACAATCCGAATGGAACAAAGGCAACTAACTTAGGGACAAAAAAGGCCACAAGAAATGAGAATGCACCCATAGCAAACACAGGAGCATTACTGTGCTGACGTATGACCGACAAATCTACCGAATAGAAAAAAAGGGAGAAACACACCGCAGCTAACAGAATGTTACTCAAACCATACAAAGGGACCAAACCGGCAACTGCAACAATATACACTACAGCAGGCAAAAAGAACTTTTTGCGTATCAATACCCCTTGCATGGCTTGAAACACCATTAATGCCGCAATAAGCAACACAGCCAATGCTCCTCCCCAAATACTATCCATTGCAATTATTACTTGCAATATTTCATCAAGTCCTGACCGATATCTCTACGGAAATATGCTCCATCAAATGCAATCTTAGCTACATTCTTGTAACTCATAGCCAATGCATCCGATATTGAATTTCCGTATGAACTTACAGCAATCACTCGTCCACCATTTGTTACAACCTGCCCCTCGCTATTGAATTTTGTTCCTGCATGGAAAGCAATACTACCCTCAACCTGATCACAACCGGAAATAACCTTACCCTTCTCATAATCGCCGGGATAACCTCCCGAAACCATCATAACAGTTGTACAAGTTCTTTCATCCATCTCAAATGGGACTTTATCTAATTCTCCCTTAGCTGTCGCTACCATAATATCAAGTAAATCACTCTTCAATCTTGGCATCACAACCTCAGTCTCGGGATCTCCCATGCGAACATTATACTCAATAACCTCAGGGTTACCATTATCGTTCATCAAGCCAAAGAAAACAAATCCCTTGTAATCTATTCCATCTTTAACAAATCCCTCGATTGTTGGACGAACCACTCTATCCTCGACACGCTTATTAAACTCTGCATCAGCAAATGGCACAGGCGACACAGCTCCCATTCCTCCGGTATTCAAACCTTCGTCATTCTCTCCGATACGTTTGTAATCCTTAGCCGAGCCCAATATTCTGTAGTGCTTTCCATCGGTTATTGCAAACACCGAAATTTCAATACCTTTCAAACACTCCTCGATTACGACTCTTGCACTCGCCTTACCAAACTTACCGTCAAGCATACTCTTTAACTCAGATACAGCCTCATCAAGGTCATTCAAAATCAAAACACCCTTGCCGGCAGCCAAACCATCAGCTTTCAACACATAGGGAG
This sequence comes from uncultured Odoribacter sp., assembly GCA_964567845.1. Lineage (GTDB taxonomy): Bacteria > Bacteroidota > Bacteroidia > Bacteroidales > Marinifilaceae > RGIG9079. The sequence goes on from CAZMOG010000016.1 coordinate 18,764, forward strand.
GCTGTACACTATTCAAAAACTCAACTCCCTCGGCAATATTATCAGGGGTGACTGTCACATATTTTGCGGTAGGAATTCCATGGCGAACCATAAACTCTTTGGCAAAATCCTTACTACCCTCAAGAATAGCGCCATCTTTTCCAGGACCTACAATCATCAATCCCTGCAAACGCTCATCTGCCTCAAGATAGTTTCTCACTCCATTTACCAATGGATCCTCGGGGCCAACAACCACCAACTCTACTCCGTTGTTGGCAATAAAATCGGCAATCGCCGGAAAATCATTAACTGAAACATTAACAATTTCGCCTACCGATGCCATTCCTGCATTTCCGGGAGCAATATATAACTTCTCTAACTTTGGACTTTGCGCCAACTTCCAAGCGATTGCATGCTCGCGTCCTCCACTACCTAATAAAAGTACCTTCATAATAACCCCAATTAATATATAAACTGACCGTACTCGCTCTCAATAGTCAACTTTTTGCCCTGGTATGCCTCGCAACGACCAACAATTCGAGCATCAATATTAAATTCACGAGCAATTTCAATTATATCCTGAGCCAATTCCGGAGCAACATAGATCTCCATTCTGTGTCCCATATTGAACACTTTGTACATCTCATCCCACGATGTTCCGCTTTGCTCCTTAATCAACTTGAACAATGGAGGTACAGGGAACATATTATCCTTGATAATATGCAGATTCTCCACGAAGTTCATAACCTTTGTCTGAGCACCTCCCGAACAGTGAATTAAACCATGAATATCATGTCTGTACTTATCGATAATCTTCTTCATTACAGGAGCGTATGTTCTGGTTGGCGAAAGCACCAACTTACCGGCATCGAGAGTTGTTCCCTCGACAGAATCGGTTAGTTTGCAACCTCCGGCATAAACCAACTCCTCAGGAACCGATGGATCATAGCTTTCAGGATACTTTTCTGCCAAATACTTTGCAAATACATCATGACGGGCAGAGGTCAATCCATTTGATCCCATTCCACCATTATACTCTGTCTCGTATGTAGCCTGACCAAACGAGGCCAATGCAACAATAACATCGCCAGCCTGAATCTTTTCGTTGGTGATAACATCAGAACGCTTCATTCTGCAGGTCACAGTTGAATCCACAATAATTGTTCTAACCAAATCACCTACATCGGCAGTCTCGCCTCCGGTTGCATAGATATTAACCCCTAACTTTTTATATTCATCAAGCAACTCCTGTGTTCCATTGATAATTGCCGAGATAACCTCACCGGGAACAAGATTTTTATTTCTTCCAATTGTTGAAGAGAGCAAGATATTATCAACTGCTCCTACACACAAAAGGTCATCAATATTCATAATCAGAGCATCTTGAGCAATTCCCTTCCAAACGCTCAAATCGCCTGTCTCTTTCCAATACATATATGCCAACGACGACTTTGTTCCTGCACCATCGGCATGCATGATATTGCAATACTCATCATCACCTCCCAAATAGTCCGGAATAACCTTACAAAATGCTGTTGGAAAGATTCCTTTGTCAATGTTCTTAATTGCGTTATGCACATCCTCTTTCGATGCAGACACGCCTCTTTTGTTATATCTTTCGTCTTTTCTCATAATTGATTGAAAAAATCGCTACTAATGCAATAACCTTGCAAATTTAAAAAAATCAACCGTTCTTACCAAACATAGTAAAAACAAAAAAGCGGTATCTTTTCGATACCGCTTTCGCGCCTCAACGAGGACTTGAACCTAGGACCTACGGATTAACAGTCCGCCGCTCTAACCAACTGAGCTATTGAGGCAAAATTGCTTTTGAAAGAAAGGCGCAATAACCTTTTTGTTGCGCCTCAACGAGGACTTGAACCTAGGACCTACGGATTAACAGTCCGCCGCTCTAACCAACTGAGCTATTGAGGCGTGTTTTTCAAAAGCGATGCAAAATTATGAATTAATTCTGAATCTGCAAAATTTTTCTTCAATATTTTTTAGCTCAAAGAACAAATTCATCTACCATCTGCTCCTGTCCATTAGCAAAAGCTTGCATATTCAAAGGGATCAATTTATGGTAGCGCTCCGGCAACGTTTTCTCCAAAGCCTGTTGAATACTCTCGGTTCCAACAACTTGCTTAGCTTTTACGTATGCACCCAGCACAATCATATTGAAAACTTTTGGATTTCCCGACTCGGCAGCAATACGAGTAGCATCAATGCGATAAATATTTATATCTCTTCTTGTCGGAAAGAGTGTTATGCCATTAGGATCGTACAACAAGCAACCTCCGGGCTTAACTGCACTCTCAAACTTATCCATTGACTGCTGATTCAAAACAATTACAGTATCGAATTTATTTAAAATCGGCGAACTGATTTTGTCATCACTCAAAATAACGGTTACATTGGCAGTTCCACCACGCATTTCCGGACCGTAAGATGGCATCCATGAAACCTCTTTGTCCCTCATGATTCCAGCATAGGCCAAAATTTTACCCATAGATAAAACTCCTTGACCTCCAAAACCTGCAATTAATATCTCTTCTGTCATAACAATCAAATATCTTTCAAATCTCCTAAAGGATATTTTTCGAACATATTCTGACGCATCCACTCATTAGCATCCTGTGGGGACAACTTCCAACCTGAGGCACAAGTTCCAACCACCTCTATAAACGAAAGACCGGCCTCTCTTCTTGTATTTTGAAATGCCTTCTTCAATGCCGCTTTTGTTTTACGGATAGCAGCAGGAGTATCAGCCGATTGACGTGTCACATAGCATGTTCCGGGAAGTTGAGCAATCAATTCAGTTATCTGCAATGGATAGCCATGCAATTTAGGCTCACGACCATACGGAGTTGTTGCCGTAATCTGCCCCAAAAGTGTTGTAGGTGCCATTTGACCTCCGGTCATTCCATATATTGCATTATTGACAAATACAACAACTATATTCTCGCCACGATTACAAGCGTGCATAATCTCGGCACATCCTATCGAAGCCAAATCACCGTCACCCTGATATGTAAACACATACTTATCCGGATTCAAGCGACTGACAGCTGTTGCTACTGCCGGAGCTCGTCCATGGGCAGCCTCGACCATATCAACATCCATGTAGTTGTACATGAAAACAGAGCAACCAACAGGACAAACTCCAATTGTTGCATCCTGAACTCCCAACTCCTCAACAACCTCGGCTATAAGTTTATGAACAACACCATGAGTACAACCGGGACAATAGTGCATTGGACACTCCTTTAATACAGAAGTACGACCAACCACAAGGTTTTCAGGTTTTATTATCTCATTTGCCTCCATAATCACACCATTTTTTTAATCTGCTCCAATATCTCTTCCGGAGTTGGAACCATACCTCCTGTTCTTCCATAGAACTGAACATCATTACCAACAGCAAGTCGAACATCCTCAACCATCTGGCCTGCACTCAACTCTACAGAGATAAACTTCTTACCCATTGCAGCCAATCTTTGCAACTCCACTGTCGGGAATGGGAAAAGAGTTATTGGTCTTAAAACGCCTACCTTTATTCCCTCTTCACGCGCCAACTGAGCAACTTTTCGGCAGATTCGTGCAACAGATCCATATGCCACAATAATAATGTCTGCATCGTCACAACTATTATTCACATATCTTACCTCTTGTTCCTTCATCACCTTATATTTAGCCTGCAGACACTCATTTACACGCTCCAGCTGTGACAAATCCAAGAAACACGATGTGATAAATTTTGCAGGCTCACCGCTCTTTTTACCGCGTAACGCCCAAGGAGCATTCTGCTCTATCTCCTCATTAGTCCAACGTGGTTTAAAATCGCCTAAAGTAACCTTCTCCATCATTTGGCCTACAATTCCATCAACAAGCATCATTACCGGAGTTCTGTACTTGAAAGCCAAATCAAAACCTAAACCGACAAAATCATGCATCTCCTGAACTGACGCAGGGGCCAATACTATAAGATTGTAATCTCCGTGACCGCCACCCTTTACTGCCTGAAAATAATCTCCCTGTGACGGTCCAATCGTTCCCAATCCGGGACCTCCTCGCATTACATTGACTACCAGACATGGTAACTCTGCAGCTGCCATATATGTCAATCCCTCTTGCATCAAACTGATTCCCGGACTTGAAGACGAAGTCATTACCCGCTTGCCACTTGAAGCACCTCCATATACCATATTTATAGAAGCCAACTCGCTCTCGGCCTGCAAAACAACCATACCTGTCTCTTCCCAAGGCTTACGGAGCATTAAAGTCTCCATAATCTCGGATTGAGGGGTAATAGGATAACCGAAATAACCGTCGCAACCACAACGAATTGCAGCCTCGGCCACAACCTCATTACCCTTCATTAATGCAACTTCTGCCATGATATTTTCTTTAATTATACCTTTACTTTATAAACTGACAAAACAGCATCGGGACATACAATTCCACAACTGCCACAACCTATACAAGCATCAGGATTTCTCATTTCTGCGTAATGATACCCCTTAATATTTACCCCGATACTCAATTCAAGAACCTTTAATGGGCATGCCACTACACAAAGATTACAACCCTTGCATCGATCTTCATCCACAACAACTGTTCCTATAAATTTTGCCATGACATCTACTACTTTTGTTATATTCGATTTGTAAAGTTAGAGACAAAAAAAGAGCTTTCCAAAACTTTTCGGATAACTTTTCACTTTTTAACTCACAAAACTCTGTTTTTGCACAACCTGTTAAACTGTGCGAAAAAAGAGAATATAAATTATTGCACAAGAAATTTAAGGCATGTGCAAAAAGTTAAGTAACTTTGCGAGACATAGAGACAGAATTAAATGAACACAGAGCTATACATTGCCAAAAGAATTTTGGGATCCAAAGGATCTTTTACAACCACCGGTACCATAACCAAAATTGCACAAATAGGAATTGCTGCCAGCATTTGTGTCATGCTCCTCTCTGTATTCATCACATCGGGATTTAAATCCCAAATCATTGAAACATTGTCCGGAGTATCAACTCCAGTAACAATTCAACACACATCACTTGTTGCGGGGTCAACTGACAAAGGACAAAACCTACCCCAACACGTCGTTGAAACTCTAAAAGCAAATGAAAACATTGAAAGTATATTTCCTTCAATAACCAAGGGAGCTATTCTAAAAAAGGATACCGAGCTTAACGGTGTTATGTTGATAGGCCTTGATTCTACTGCTCCCAAGAATTTCTATGAGAATAAAATTGTTGATGGGCGAATCCCTGATTTCTCGTCACCTCGGGCATCTGCCGAGATTGCCATCTCGAAAATGATTGCCCAACGGCTTAACATTAAGACAGGAGATCGCGTCAACGCCTATTTTATTCAGGAACCTCCAAGAATTCGTCCACTTACTATATGTGGAATCATTGAAACCAATGTTTCCGAGATTGATGAGTCATTAGCCATTTGTGATGTGCACCTATTGCAACGCATAAACAATTGGGACTCTTGTGAATACGATACATATAACATTATACCTATTAAGGGTATCGACAACCAGAATTTTGTATATGAACTTGACTACATAACCAACAATGAAATTAGCGGAAATGGCTGGTTTATAAGTACTATACAAGAGAAACAACCCGAAATTTTCGACTGGCTGGAACTGCTTGACATGAACGTATGGGTTATACTTCTACTTTTATCTTTTGTGGCTGGTTTCAATATGGTATCCTCGCTCTTGATTTTAATACTTGAACGTACTACCTTTGTGGGTATAATGAAATCGGTTGGTATTACCAATATTAGCATGAGAAAAATATTCTTGTGGATTTCAGCAGGCTTGATTGGGCGAGGAATGTTGTGGGGCAACATTGCTGCATTGATAATAGCTGCAGCGCAATACTATCTCCACATAATTAAATTAGATGCCTCGGTCTATTATATGAATTATGTACCTATCAACATCGAACCCTCGATGTTTATTTTGTTGAATATTGGGGTATTGACGGTAACATTGTTTATGATGCTGGTTCCCACAATGATTATATCAAAAATCCAACCCATTAAAGTAATTAGGTTTGAATGAGAAATTTCATAAAACATATAACCGAAGGTAAACATAGCGGATTGTACGGAACCATACTTGTACATCTGATATTGCTGGTAATTGTTTTATCTATGAAACTCAACAGCATACAACAGATTATTGAGCTGGAGTTAGAGTATATGCAGGCCCCACAAGAGGAGCTACAAGAGATGCTTAAAGAGGAGCAACATCGCGAGGAGCTAAGAGAAAAGAGTGCAGATGAAGAGGTGGCGGCCATGCTTCGAAGTTTAGTATCGAACGAAAATGCCGATCCGTCAAACCAACGCACAGCCGAGAGTAGTGATATCGAACAATATATAGAAAAGACACTCAACGAGATTAATGGCCACAAGGGTTCTGACCTATACAAAGCTCAACGTGACCAAAACTTCAAGCAAGACAGTTTACAGCACATTAGCGACAGGCTTGAAAATGAGTTGGATTCCCTAAAATCAACATTCTATCAAGCGGGAAGCAGCGTTAGTTATAAACTAGGTAAACGTTATGCCAGAAAATTACCTATCCCCGTTTTCAAATGTGAAAATGGAGGAATGGTTATTATTGACATTCAAGTAAATCCTTCGGGAAGAGTTGTTAAGGCAACTGTCAATACCAAATCAGATCCCGATGTGCAATTACAAGAGACTGCTGTCGATGCGGCATTGCGCGCAATATTCAATAGCAAAGGCGATGCTCCGGCAATTGAGTATGGAACAATAACCTATAATTTCATTAAGCAATAAATATGAAACTTATCTCCTCTTTATCCTCGCTGCTTTTTCCGACAGAGTGCCCCATGTGCAGCAAAGTTTTGGTTGCCGGAGAAAATCTGTTTTGCACAGAGTGTTTATTTAACTTTCCGTGGGCAGATCCGGAATATCAATCATTAGGTGAACTTTTTAAAAAACTCCCATCCGATGTGCGTCCGGAAAAACTATATTCGCTATTCCATTATACCAAAGGTGCTGATACTAAAAATCTGTTATTTGCCATAAAATATCATAATAAACCCAAATTGGCATACCAAATTGGAATTATGCTCGGCGAACATCTAAAGCAACATTTAAACGGAGATTTGCTGATACCTGTTCCTCTGCATCCAAAACGCAAAAGGTTACGCGGATACAATCAAGCAGAACAAATTGCACGAGGAGTTTCCGAGATAACAGGGATTCCGGTTGCATACAACGTGCTTGAACGCATTGTAAATACAGCAACTCTGACAGAAAGTAACAAAATGTTACGTATGGAGAAGATTAGCAAAGCTTTCGAACTTCGTGAGCCCTCGCTTATTAAAGATAAAAGCATTATTCTTATTGACGATGTTATAACAACCGGAGCAACCGTAGGTGCATGTCTCGAAACAATGCACAATGCAAATGTTAAAGATGTAACCCTGGCATGTATTGCAAGAACATCATTGTAATATGAATTTAAATAGCTAATTTTGTTGAATGATTAAACGATTACTATACACTCTGACTATAGCCGCCCTAATATGCGCATGTGCCAATCGCGGATATCCTGAAGGCGGCCCCAAAGATGAGACACCTCCTATGATTATCAAGGAGATGCCTTATAGCTATTCAACCAATTTTGACCAAAGTAAGCTTAGAATATACTTTAACGAGTACATTCAGGTTAAAGATGCTAACTCAAATCTTATGGTATCGCCACCATTAAAGAAAAAACCAACAGTTAGTAACCGAGGCAAGTATATTGTTGTTGATTTTTCAAGAGATACATTAAAACCAAACACAACCTACAATGTAGATTTTGGAGCATCAATTGTTGATAACAATGAGAGCAATCCTTTGGGATTCTATCGATATGTATTTTCTACAGGAGCCCAAATTGACACCATGCAGATGGGAGGTAAAGTGGTCGATGCCGAGAGTGGAGAGCCACTTTTAAAAGTGTTGGTGGCTCTGTACAAAAACCATGCAGACTCGGCAGCCCTAAGTGAAATACCGGCCTATGTAGCACTTACGGATAGTGCAGGAGATTTCAGATTCACAAACATTCAAGATACATTGTATCGCTTGGTTGCATTTGAAGATGCAAGTACCGACTACATCTACCTTCCTGAATCAGAGAATGTTGGATTCATTGATACATTAATCAAAACAACAGTATTCCCGACAACTCGTATCGATACTCTATACAAAACAGTTAAAGATACACTTGAAGATGGTTTGGTGGTTGACACCATGGTTATTGACAGTATTGCCGAAATTGCCTACGATGCATACGGACCGGCAAATCTCTTCGTAAGGTTATTCCCGGAAGAGAAAACCCAAAATTACATGGAAAGCCCTAAACGTCCTGAGCGTGAAAATATTACAACTATATTTGCCATGCCGCAAGGCGGTAGAGATTTAACCCTTCAACTTACAGACTCACTGTTGCGCGATACTATCGGTGGACGTGAATGGTACAGAATTGAAAGAAATTTGACTTTTGATACTCTGACAATATGGCTTACAGACACAATTGTTTCAAGACGAGACACTTTAAACATTGAGTTTAACTACCTTAAAAGTGACTCGCTTAAGCAACTTGTCCCTGCCAAAGACACTGTTCGCTTGAATTATAAACCAAAAGAGGAGCCTAAAAAGGGAAAATCCAAAAAGAGTGAAATGAGTGCTCAGGATTCACTTGCACTGATGTACTCTACAGCACAGTTCAACAAAAAGATCGTGGAGATTGGCGCCAATGCCTATATTGTGTTTGAAACCCCAATTATTCCCGATGGAATTGATAGTATTGTTATTGAGGAAAAACAAGATTCTATATTCACCTCTATTCCATTTACTATGGAACAGGATTCCATAAACTTTAGAAAATACTGGTTCAAAGCCGCCTACAAGAGTGGCTACGAATATAGAATGAGCGTCGATACCGGAGTTATTCAAACCATCTATGGCAAGCCTATCGCCGGTTTTGAAAACATATTCAATATTAAGAAGAGCGAAGAGTATTCAACACTAAAGGTTAATGTGATAAATACCCACAATAGACCTGTTCTTATCCAAATGTATGCAGCTAAAAAGAGTTCCGGCTCATCATCATCAAAAAAGAAAGTTGCAACAAGCGCCGGTCAAACCACGTATAACATCATAAAGTCAAAATTTACCGAGCAAGATGGAACCGTTATTTTTGATCTTGTAAACGAGGGCTCATATATGCTTCGTGCAGTCATTGACTCAAACCGTAATGGTAAATGGGATACCGGCCGATACATGAAACATCTTCAACCCGAAGAGACCTATTATCAATACATTGAAATTCCTATCAAAAGCAATTTCGATGTGGAGCAGGATTTTGACTTAGATATTGAATATACTCCACTCATTGAAGATGAGAATAATAAAGAGAAATAATAACCAACACACAACTATATGAAAGGCTCCATTATAACTATAATGCTACTGATAGCCACTCTTGTCTCCGGAGTAGCAAAAGCCCAATATACCCCGGTACCTCCTATTGAGAAATTGGTCTATATGGGATATTATAATTGGGGGTTTATATGGATTAAAGCCGGTAGAGTTGAGTTCACTCAACAACCATCGGAAAAATACCCGAACTCGCAATTCTTGCAAGCTGTCGGACACACAACACCAACATGGGACGATATCTTTATGCTTAGAGACACTCTATACTCCCATTTTGATAACAACACATTTAAACCATACGAATTCTCGCGTAAAGCACACGAAGGAAAGTACCATAAAACATTCGACTACTATTTCGACTATGCCGACTCGGTTGTATATGGAGATATTAATCGTATTGGACGATGGCAAAAAAACGATACCACCAAAATGGAGCCTAACCTATACGATATGCTATCAATTGCTTGGTATGCAAGAGGTTTAGACTTTTCAAACTACAAAGAGGGCGATAAAATTCCTATCAAAATATTTCTTGACAGCGAGGTATGCGACCTGTACATCAGATATTTAGGAAAGGATAAATTCAAATTAGCGGGAGAAAAACATGAATGCTATATTTTTGCTCCTCTGCTTGTTGCAGGTGAAGTTTTTAAAGGTGGCGAAAACATGAAGGTATGGGTTACCGCCGATGAAAAACGCATTCCACTTTTAGTGGAATCAAAAATTATAGTAGGATCGGTAAAAGGAATATTGGTCCCACAAGAGAGTGTTTATTAACAAACTAAATAACAGAAAAATGAATTACTTTTCATCAAAATTTATTATTACAGCATTGACACTTACAACTCTATTATCTTGTAAAGAGGAGGTAAAGGTTCTACCAGGAATAGTTGGAGCTCCAAATGAGATACTTGTTGTTGCATCTGACAAAATTTGGAACAGTAACATGGGCGATACCATTAAAAACTACTTTACACAGCCCCTGTTTGGATTACCGCAAGAGGAACCTACATTTAAAGTTCTTCATATTGAACCATCAAGTTTTGAGCGTCACTTAGGCAAACACAGAAACGTAATTCAAATTCAAGTTGGAAGCTACATTGACTCAACTCAGTTATTATACCAGAATGGTCTGAAATCACGAGGCCAGCAATATTTCCTGCTACAAGCAAAAGATTCAGCAGAATTTATTAAACTATTCGGAGGTAAAAAATCACTTATCGAGAATTTAATACTTCAAGCTGAAGAGAAGAGATTACTGGAAGGATTTGTTCGATTCCCCGCAGAAAAGATGGTAACATTATTCAAGGACAAATATGGAATTGAGATAAAACTTCCCGAGGGATTCTATCTGAACAAAGAGAGCCAAAACTTTGTATGGACATCAATCGAGACAAAAAAGTATAGCCAAGGCCTGATATTCTTCCAGGATACACTTCAAGACATTGCACAATTTAATACCCAGATCATTATTGATCGTGCAAACGAAGTTCTAAAAGAAAACATCCCGGCTTCTGTCGATAGCTCATGGATGGCATTGGACATGGAATTCCCTTACACAGCGAATCCAACTGTACTACATGATAACTACACAATTCAATTACGTGGATTGTGGTATGCTGTAAACGACTTCATGGCAGGTCCATACGTAATGAACGCTATCCTTGATAAACCCAACAAACGTATCATTTATGCCATGGGATATATATATTACCCAATTGAGGCAAAGCGCAACATGATTAGACGATTGGAAGCAATTATAAACTCAATAAAAACAGAAAAGCCAAAGAGCACCACCAAATAGCGCCATACGACAGATGGGTATTTCGCTTATAACTATACTGATTTTTACTATATTCCAATGCTCGGCACAGCATACAAAGAGCATAGAACCTGGCATTGCCCAGATTAAACAGTATGTACAACAACTTACAGACAAACAGGTTGCATTTGTAGGCAATCACACCTCATATTGGAAAGGCAAACATAGTATAGATATTCTACGCGAAAACGGGATAGAGGTAAAAAAGATTTTTGCGCCGGAACATGGATTCCGAGGCACTGAGGATGCCGGAGCTAAGGTTAATAACGAAATCGACACAAAAACCGGTATTCCCATCATATCACTCTACGGTAAAAATAAAAAACCTACTCCCGAAAATCTTAAAGGCATAGAGGCAATTGTATTTGATATACAAGATGTAGGAGTGCGTTTCTACACATATCTCTCCACTCTACATTATATAATGGAGGCCGCTGCAGAGCAAAACATACAAGTAATTGTAATGGACCGTACAAATCCACATAGTTACTACATTGATGGCCCGGTATTAAATGTCGAACACTCCTCATTTGTAGGATTACATCCGGTACCCATTGTTTATGGAATGACAATAGGCGAATATGCACAAATGATAAATGGCGAAGGGTGGTTAAAGGGAGGTGTTAAATGTAACCTAACTGTAATTCCAGTATCGGGAAACTGGACCAGAGAAGAGAGTATTCCACTGCAATGTAAACCATCGCCCAATCTGCCCGACAGTATATCTGTAATGTTATACCCGTCAATGTGTCTCTTCGAAGGAACAATAATCAGCGAAGGAAGAGGAACATATATCCCATTTCAATGCTTTGGTCATCCGGATTTAAAAAACATGCCATATACATTTACTCCAAAATCAATCAAAGGAATGAGCACATCACCCAAATGTCAGGATAAACTTTGTTATGGTATGCTACTCGACACATGTTATAATGAGGTTTATAGTGGAGCGAGGCTACAACTAAAATGGCTTATTACAGCCTTTAGAAAGTATACCGGTTCTGCCCCATTTTTCAATAACTTCTTTACAAACCTCGTAGGAACCACAGAACTCCGACAACAGATTGAGTCTGGCTTGACTGAAGAAACTATTCGCCAATCATGGCAACCTGCCCTTGAGAAATTCAAAGCTATCCGCAACAAATACCTTCTTTACTAAAGTTAGGAGTGAACAGTTAGGAGTTATTAATGCTATTGGCAATTGTTTACGTTGGGAGTACTCCAAAATCCCTACCATAATCAAACTACTGCATACAAAAAAAGCGAGTGATTCATTGGCCGATCAGGTCATAAACCGTGTAGTTGAATTAACTGACGGGCGAGGCCTGGCAACATCGGGCGACTACC
>CAZMOG010000017.1:0-31293 GCA_964567845.1 uncultured Odoribacter sp.
CTCCAAACGGCAGTGTCCACCGCAAGACTCGTTTCTGTTCAATGCGTCGTGAGCCATAAGCTCTGCCAACTCAATGAAGTCTGCAACACGTGCTGCCTTCTCCAACTCGTTGTTCATAGCAGTAAAGTCGCCTACTACGCGTAGATCTTTGTAGAACTCCTTCTTAAGAACTGCAATCTCTTTGATTGCTGTCTCCAAACTCTCTTTGGTACGTCCCATACCAATGTTATCCCACATAATGATTCCAAGAGCCTTGTGGAAGTGGTCAGGAGATTTTGTTCCCTTAATATCGTAAAGAGCTTTTAATCGGTCTGTTACGTGCTTCTCTGCCTCCTCAAACTCCTTGGTTGTTGTGTCGATCTTTGGAGTCTGGATCTCTTTGCTCAAGTAATCACCGATTGTGTATGGCAAAATGAAGTATCCGTCAGCCAATCCTTGCATCAATGCAGATGCTCCCAAACGGTTTGCTCCGTGGTCAGAGAAGTTACACTCTCCGATTGCATACAATCCGGGAACGGTAGTCATAAGGTTGTAGTCAACCCAAAGACCTCCCATTGTATAGTGGATTGCAGGATAGATCATCATTGGGTAGTTATATGGATCTACATCGGTAATCTTCTGGTACATCTGGAACAAGTTTCCGTAACGCTCCTCGATAACCTTGTGTCCGAACTCTTTGATTGCATATTTGAAATCAAGGAATACAGCCTTACCGGTGTTGTTTACTCCGTATCCGGCATCGCAACGCTCCTTAGCTGCACGTGATGCTACGTCACGTGGAACCAAGTTTCCGAATGCAGGGTATCTGCGCTCCAAGTAGAAGTCACGATCCTCGTCTGGAATATCGTTGGCTGTCTTTGTTCCGTTCTGAAGAGCCTTAGCATCCTCGATTTTCTTTGGTACCCATACACGTCCATCGTTACGCAAAGACTCTGACATCAATGTCAATTTACTCTGTTGATCTCCGTGAACAGGGATACATGTTGGGTGAATCTGTACGAAACATGGGTTTCCGAACATAGCTCCACGCTTGTAAGCCTGCCATGCTGCACTTCCGTTACATCCCATAGCGTTGGTTGACAAGAAGAATACGTTACCGTAACCTCCGGTTGCCAATACAACTGCGTGAGCTCCAAAACGCTCAATCTTACCTGTTACAAGGTCACGAGCAATAACTCCGCGAGCCTTCCCGTCAACAATAACAATGTCAAGAACTTCGTGACGAGTGTATGATTTGATTTTGCCCTTTGCAATCTGACGGTTCATTGCTGAGTAAGCACCCAACAACAACTGCTGACCGGTCTGACCGCGGGCATAGAATGTACGGCTTACCAATGCACCTCCGAATGAACGGTTTGCCAACAAGCCGCCGTAATCGCGTGCAAACGGAACACCCTGAGCAACGCACTGGTCGATAATGCTACCACTAACCTCAGCCAAACGATAAACGTTTGCCTCACGTGCACGATAGTCACCTCCTTTGATTGTTTCGTAGAACAAGCGATAAACAGAGTCGTTATCGTTGGTGTAGTTCTTAGCTGCGTTGATACCTCCCTGTGCTGCGATTGAGTGAGCACGACGTGGAGAATCCTGGTAACAGAATGTTGTTACGTTATATCCCAACTCGGCAAGGCTGGCTGCAGCAGATCCTCCAGCAAGACCTGTACCTACGATGATTACATCCAATTTTTTCTTGTTAGCGGGGCTAACAACTCCAATTTTGGCTTTGTGGTTAGACCATTTATCTTTTAATGGACCTTCCGGTATTTTAGCGTCAAGTACTGCCATATCTTAGTTTTTTTTAATATTCAACTTGGTTTAACATGTAAAGAACATGTAGATAGGAATAATAGAGAATCCTGCAGCTACAACAATTGCGAACAACTTAGCAAGGAACTCCCAACGTGATCTCCAAATGTTGTTGCAAAGACCTACTGACTGGAACATTGACCAGAATCCGTGTGCAAGGTGCATTCCCAAAAGAATTCCACCTGCAACATAAAGGATGCAGTAGATTGGGTTTGTGAATGTAGCTACCACGTGTGGATATACATTCTCCATAGATACTCCATCAGCATAGGAGATGTGCTCCATAACTCCGGCAGTTCCCTGACCGAACTTGATAGCGCACCAGAAGTTCATAAGGTGGATAATGATGAATACAAGCATCATTGCTCCCAAGATGTACATGTTGCGTGAGCTCCATGTGCAGTTTCCCTTTTGGTTACGAACTGCATACTTAATAGGACGAGCCTTGCGGTTCTGAATTGTAAGCATGCTTGCCCAAGCGATGTGGATAATGAATCCCAACGCCAAGATTGGCTCAATGACTTTAATAACCGGGTTTGTCATGAATAGACAACCTCTGTTAAATAACTCGCCGGTGTTGTCAAACAACAACAGCATGTTAATGCCCAAGTGCACGCACAAGAACATAACCAGGAAAAGTCCTGATAGACTCATCACAACTTTTTTCCCGATAGAAGATGAGATAAAATTGCTCATAGTGTTAGTTGTTATTTATTGTTTTTGGTTAAATTTTCTACTTAGGAACAAAGTTAATTCATTTAACCGAAAAAAACTATTTTAAAGCAATTTTAATTCTTTTCAATGAATGTAGGGGCAATGGTCTGATAAATAATGTGTTGAATATTGGTTCTTATGTTTTCATCTACCAATTTTGAGTTGTATTCATCGGGATAGCTCTTATTCGAAAGGAAAATATATACCAGATTATGCGCAGGGTCATTCCATACCATAGATCCTGTGAACCCTAAGTGTCCGTAACTTTCGGGCGAGGCCTCTTCGGTTGCAGGTGATGGTTTGCCCGGCTCTTCGGCAGGTTTGTCAAAGCCCAGTCCTCGCCTATTGGCTCCATTTCTTTGGGTGAATTGTGCTACGGTACAACTATCTATAATCTGCTCCCCTCCGTATGAACCCATTTGCAGATACATCTGCATAATTTTTGCCAAATCCTCGGCAGTTGAAAAAAGTCCGGCATGGCCACACTCTCCGCCAAGGATTGCAGCCGAGGGGTCGTGAACGGTACCATGAATTTCGCCGCGTCCATAGATGTTGTCAACGGACGAGGGTACAATTTCATTCAATTTGTATTTGACTGTGGGATAATAGCCGGTTCTGTATGCGCCAATCCTTTGGTACAGATGATTTTGGCAATAGTTATTAAGGGTTGAATCGGTAATCTGTTCAACCATCTTCCCAAGCAGGATAAAGTTAAGATCGCTATACACATATCCGGGACGTTCGTTTAGTGGGCAATCATGAATCCATAAATTGCAGCTATCGATAAACGTGGGGTGCATATACAATTTTCCTGAGCGTTTGACATATCCCTCTTTTGGCGTTTTTGAGAGGGTTCTAGGGTAAAATTTGTAGCGTGAATTCATATATAGCCCCGCTTTGATACGTTTATTGAAAGTGGAGTTGTATCGGCCTGAAAAGAGTTTGTTGTTTACGCTCTTAAGGTCAATTGCCTTGGAAATAAACGATATGCCCGATGGCAATCTTGATTCGTGAGCAAGAAGTTGATATATGGTTATATCCTGTTTCAGGGAATCAAGCAGTTCCGGTACAAATTGTGAGATTTTATTATCCAGTTCTATTTTACCTTGTGAATACAGCTGCATAACAGCCGGCAAGGTGGCTGTCACTTTTGTTACCGATGCTATATCATAAATATCTGTAATACGGTTCTTTGGTGCTGAAGAGTATTTGTGTTTTCCGAATGCTTTGTTGTAGATAATATAACCATCTTTTGCTATAAGTACATTACAACCCGGGGTGGCTTTGAGTTTTATTGCACTGTAGCAAATAGAGTCAATGCTTTGAAGTTTCTCGGAATCTATGTTTAACATTTCAGGTGTTGCATATCCTAAACGACATTTTTCCGTCTTTATGCCATATCCGGCTCTATATTTCCAATTGACAGTTACAGGAAGGGTGGCATTGAGAGCAATTCCTCCGAAGATCGCTTGTGCGGCAGCACGTTCTGCTTCAGGGCATTTTTCGTATCCAATCAATATGGAGTTACATTCATGGTTTGTGTATTTCTCAACTCCATACGGAGTGGCAGGATGGTATAGAATAATTCTCTTTTTACCCCCCAAGCGGTCAAGTAGTTGTGCAAGCATAGTTGAGTAGCCATAATCCGTTTTGCTTCTGTTTGTGGCAGCTCCGTTATACACTATAATGCAGTTGTATGGCTTTAATTTATTTGCCAGACTTGCCATTGTGTGCCCAGAACTAGTGATGGCAGTTGCTGGAGTATAGTGCTCAATAGTTTTTTGGAAATCTTTTTGGATATCTGAGTTTAAATATAGCGTTGCAATTTTTAATGTGTCAAGTCTTTGCAACGGAATAAATTGTTTGTCGTTTCTGATTAAGGTAACTGCTTTAGTGTATGCCAAATTGCGCAGTGCGGAATCGGCGGGAGTGTGTGTCGCTTTGTACAGTTCGGTAGAGTCGCTGATAAGCGAGTCGGCACAAAACCCCTCTTCTCCGAATATTATTCTCTTTAGTGTGAATATCTTTTCTACGTGTTTGTCAATTCTGTTCTCGTCGATTCTTCCTTCCGCTATAGCTTTTTTTATTGCTAAAATGGCCTTTTCTACATTCTCTGGGAACAGAAGAATATCGTTGCCTGCAATTAATGCTTGTACCTCGGTCTCACCTAATGGCATTTCACCTCGCGCCCCTTTCATATTCAGGGCATCGGTAAATTTAAAGCCATTGAATAGTAGAGAGTCGCTTAGCCACTCAGTAATGATTCGGTGTGATAATGACGCGGATGGAGTTATACTGTCCATTGCAGGAACATGTAAATGGCCGGTCATTATTGCAGGGCATCCTGCATTTATAAGCTCTTTGAATGGATATAACTCCAAAGAATCTAAAATCTGGATAGGCTTGTTTACGGTCGGCAGGGTGTGGTGGGAGTCGCTTTCGGTATCGCCATGTCCGGGAAAATGTTTTGCAACAGGAATAATCCCCTGTTCCACTGTGCCGGTAATATAGTCAATAGCATGCTGGGCAACGCGAGTAGGCTCCTCGCCGAATGAGCGGGTGTTGATAATAGGGTTGAGCGGATTATTGTTAACATCGGCATCGGGAGCAAAATTGATATGTACTCCAACCATTTTACAATGTTTGGCAATAGTCGCTCCGATTTTGTGCGTAATGGAATCCTGATTTATGGCCCCCAGGGTTTGCATTTGGGGGAATGTCATAGAGCCTTTTAAACGCCATCCTATACCGTGTTCTGCATCCAACCCCACGAGAAGTGGAATCTTGGCGCATGCTTGAAGGCGCTTGACAAGGTTTACCTGATCGTGCGCTTTACCTTGAAAAAAGATAACTCCTCCAAGGTGGTATTGTTTTACAAGAGTTTCATAGTACGCATAAGATCCCGGTTGGTTGCTATACACGTCAATCATGAATAGTTGTCCTATCTTCTCTTCAAGTGACATATTTTTTATATCCGGCAAATAGCGTTGTGCATACGAGGTGCAGAATGCCACGAGTAATATGATGGTAGCTATTACTCTTTTATGGAATGTCATGCTCTTAATTGATTAATATATCTTACGTTTCATAAACCACAACTCTTTAAATGCTAAACTGACGCGAAGTTTTACAAAGCGTTCGCGAATCAATCCGTTTGACTCGGTTCCGCGGAATCCGTAATCAACCGATACCTTTAGGTCCAACTCCTGGCGGTTGTTTGAGAAAAGGAATGGAATTACAGTACCCGCAGTCAGGGCGTAGGTGTTGATGTAGTGCGAATTCAGGTAAATATGTGAGCGCACCATATAAGCTCCAAATTCGTATGAGTTGTGAAGATACCACTTCCTGCTATGTTTTTCGGGGGTAAATGAAACTCCGGCTGATGCTTTGTGGTAATCTTTCAGTCTTTTAACCTCGCCAAACTCCCCATAATCAGACATTTTCTGGAATGTGTAATCGGCGGAAGCAATCCACTTTGTTCCCCTTGTCCATGTAGCGCCAACGCTAACCTTATATGGGAATTTTATGAAGCCTTGCTGAATATCATCGTTCTCGATAATTGATGATGTGGACGAGGACTCCTTATAAGCAAGATAGGTTCTTTTGGCAAAGAATTTTGAATTCGGATTGAAGGTTCCTCCCAATATCAATTTTTGTGTACCACCTAAATCAATTTCGTATTGGACGCCGAATGTCATGAGGATGTCGTGTACCCTGTTGTTGTCACTACTCTTAATCATGTAGGCGTCTTCAATGGGGATAGAGAGAGTCTGTCTACGTTCCAGCTTTCCGAAGATAACTCCAAGGTTGGCACCAATAGAGAGATTTTTATATTTCCATCCTATTCCCACATGGAATTGATTCAAGCCTCCCTCTCCAACCATTAGTTGGTTGTATTTTACCGATAAACTTCCGGGAACTCCATTGGTGTATGTCAAGTTGTATCCTATATCGCTCAACTCTGTAAATCCAACTGAGGCATACAAATTTCTGCGAACACGAAATCCCAGATTGAAATAACCGTTTTGGGCAACACGATAGTGCGATGTTTCACGGTGAGTGGAGATTCTAGCCATCTCTGCGTTAAGACCCATTTGTACATGCCAACGGTTACTGTCGAGAGCAGTATATGAAGCAGGGTTCAGATAGTTAATATTTATATTGTCGCGCATTGCAGCACCAACACCTCCCATGCCTGTGTAAGGACCGGGATTTTCGTTAATCAATCCATAACCGAACACCGAATATGGGGTTCCCGTGTTATTCTGAGCTTTAACTGCAATAACGGGAATCAGTAATAGAGCTATTATAAGTAATCTTTTAATCATCATATCTGCATATCGTTATTGTAGTGAGCATAATATAGTCGAAGGATAGGCACTTCCTCAATGATAACGCGATCAAATGTCTGTGCCATAGAGCTTACACTGATAATAATATGTGTATATTGATCTGAATCCTCCGAGAATTCCGGCATTTTTGATAGATTGTCGTAGAAGTCGGTCAAGTCAATAGTGTATCGACTTGCATCAAGATTCTCGTTGTCAATTTTTAGCTCACCAACAACCTCGCCCGACATCTGGGTTAATGCACCAAGCAGTTCGTTCTCGGCATTACTTTTATATACCGATATGGTTTGTGGCATGGCAACACTGCTGTTATAAAAAATCAGCGGATTTAATTCTAACTCGGCTTTGACTAATGTAGAGTATTGATCTTGCGGAGGAGGTGCAGGTAATTGCATTTTTACCATATATCCGCTAAGCCCTTGAATCAGAGCAAATGATGCTTTTTCTATCGACACTTCGTCTCTTTGTGTTTTTAAAGACTGGAATGTTGCTGTCGGTGTATTCTTAGCATTAAAGTATTGGAATAAGGGAGTGCTGAGGGGTATTGTAAATGTGGACTCAAGCATCTCTCCAAAGTGGTAGTGAAAGCACATATATAAACTGTCAACGGCAGCTTTAATACCAAAGATAACGTCGTTATTTTCATTCGATGTAATTGCCAATCCTTTGAACTCGTCAATGAAACTCCATGGTAGATCATTAAACAAATTGTCGTTATACTTCATTCTGTCAAATAGCTTGTTGAAGTATTGGTCGTTCTTATCTATTTTGAAGTAGGCATCTTTTAATCCTTGATTGTTAGGAATAAAAGATGTTTTTGCCAACTCCCTTTTGAAAGGAGGAATTGGTTTGTTGTTGTACATCACGCTATTGTCATCCTCTTCATCGTATGTTGGCAGTTCACTGATTTCGTGCAGAGTCAACTCTTGTCGGCGGAGTGATATGGTGTCGCCCCATAGGTTGCCAGTATATCCGAACTTGAATGTAACGGAATCCAACGTAGCATCCTCTTCGATAACCGGAGCGAACATTGGTGCAATGGCAAATGTCGGGGTAACAACAGTCTCGCCTCCATAAAGAGGATCCATGTATCTACCGACAAAAATTTCGGACAATGAAACTGCGTTGGAACCTGTCGATGTTGCAAAAGAGTCAATCTTTATGGTCGAGGTTTTATCTATGCGGTACTCGTACAGTTCAATAGAACTTCCGTTCCCGATAAAATCCTCTGCAATGGTTTTAAGTTCATTTGCGCACGAACATAAGAGAGCCATCGCTGATACAAAATATATAAGTTTTCGCATATTACGTTGTTTAATTATCCTGCGAAGGTAAAACTATTTTCGCAATTATAGAGTTAAAAATAAAAAAAGTAACACTTTTAACTACTTTTAAGTAACCAAGGTGTTGGATAGGTGCTATAAATTGTGTAGTTTTGCCCATTATTTGAGAAAAATATAAAAACAGGATAAAATGAAGATTCTAAAACTATTTAGTTTGTTGCTTTTGGGTTCTGCACTTTTTGCGTGCGATTCAAGCGATGATGATGAGGGAGACTGGTCCAAGGCTCGTGAGTTTGGAGGAGTAACCAGAGTTGGAGCGGTAAGTTTCCAAATTGGAGATAACGTATATGTCGGTCTTGGTTACGATGGTAACAGAACATACGGAGACAAAGAGATGCGTGATTTCTGGAAGTTTAGAAATAACAACTGGGTAAAGGTTGACTCATTCCCCGGTTTGGGCCGTTTTGGAGCGGTTGCCTTTGTTGTTGATGGAAAGGCATACGTAGGAACCGGTTATCGTCCACAGAGAAGTATATCTACCGAAGAGGGAACATATATTCAGGAGAAGAAATATTTTTCTGACTTCTATGTTTTCGATGGAGAGACCGAAACATGGCAGAAGGATTCTTTAAGTGGAGATTTCGCATTCCCGGGCCAGGGACGTGAGCATGCGGTTGCTTTTGCTGTTGGAGGTTTCGGTTTTGTTGGAACCGGAGCTATTGATGCAAATACAGTAACAAGTGATTTCTTTAAATTTGATCCGGCTACTGGTTGGACAGAGACCGATTTCCCTGGAGATTCTCGTAGAGGTGCAACAGCGTTTGTAATTAATGATCAGGCTATAGTTTGTACCGGTGCAGGAACATCAAGCAGTGGATACAAATATGATGTGTTGAAATACAATGCAACAACAGACAAGTGGTCAAGCTGTAATCCTATTACAAACCGTTCTGACCATAGTTTCGATGATGATTACAACAAGATTCAGCGTGCTTATGCTGTAAGTTTTGTTTCAACTTTGGATGCTCGCGACGGAGTTCCTCGCGGATATTTGGCATGCGGAGCCGGTTCTTATAACAGAACATGTTGGGAGTACAACATTACACGTGACCGTTGGTATGATGTAACTTCGCTTCCATCAGCAATGACCACACCTCGTGTATCTGCCGTTTCGTTCTCATTGAATGGTTATGGTTATGTAACAACAGGAGGTTCGTCAATCGAGACTGCAATGTATCAGGATTCATGGAGATTTATCCCAGGTATTGATGAGGATGATGACAATGACTTCTCAATTGTAGATTAATAAAAGATAACGGTGAATAATCTAAATAGAGGGCTGTCCATCTGACAATGGGGCAGCCCTTGTTTATGAATGTTTTGATATGCGACATGTAGTAGTATTGGTAGTTTTAATATTTTCGTTATTGCCAATGCGTGGTAATGCCCAGTGGAATGTGGGACAGTTATTGCGTATAGGTACCGATGCGATATATTACGACGACAATATGCGTGCTATAGAGCATTTCAATAGAGTGATTCGATTGAAGCCATATCTATATGAACCATATTTTTTTCGTGGATATGCCAAATTGGGCATGGATGATTTGAATGGAGCAATTGCCGACTTTACAAAAGCGATAGACATAAATCCAAACTATTTACAGGCATACATTTATCGGGGAATGGCCTTTTATCAGGTAGGAAGATATGAGGAGTCGCTTGAAGATTACAGAGTTGCTGTTGAGTTGGCACCGGGCGATGCAATGATATATGCCTATCGCGGCATAACCTATAAAGCTTTGGATTTGATTGATATGGCAGAGAAGGATTATTCAAAATCCATACGGTTGAATCCCAAACAGCAATTCGCCTACATTAACAGAGCTCTGATACGTGAATCACTTGGTGATAACAAAGGGGCAATGGAGGATTGTAATGCGGTTTTGCGCCAGAATATATTCTCGGCCGATGCCTATGCTATTCGCGGATATATCAATAAAAAAGAGGGTCGCATTCATGATGCTTTTGAAGATTTTAATCGCGGAATTAAGGCTGCTCCCGGCAATATGCAATTAAGAATGAACAGGGCTTTATTGAATTATGATCAGAAGCAGTTCTATGATGCTTTGGCTGATTATGATGAAATGTTGCAGTTGGATAGTAATTATGTTTATGCTCTTTACAACAGAGCTTTGCTCCGACTTGAGCTTGGCGCTACCAACGATGCGATTGATGATTTCAGTCGTCTTATTGAACTTAATTCCGAAAATATAATTATCTACTTTAATAGAGGTTTGGCATATCAATCAATAAAAGATTATAGCTCAGCTTATAACGATTTTTCGCAGTGTATATCTCTATATCCCGATTTTGTTAAAGCCTATTATGCCAGAGCTTCAGTGCTTTTGGATATGAATCGTGATGATGAGGCTTTTGAAGATCAATATGCTGCACAAGAGATAATGAGACGTTATCGAAATATGAAGCAGGGAGTTGTGGGAGCATTTGTCGATACAACGCAGAATTTAACCAGATTACTCGACTTGAATGATAAGAGTAGTATGGTACGCGATATGGTTAGCGGTAAAACAATGTCAATGATTACCTCTGTCAGATTGAGACCTTTATATAGAGTAACTCTGTTGCCGGCCGATTCTGTAAATACTACAACGACGGATAAGTATGATATTCGTATTGTAAGATACAACAATAGTCATACGGGGTCTGTGTTTTTAACAATAGCCTCTGCGCCTTTGGTGCGCGAGGTTACAGTTTTGAATCCAACTAACGATGCTGAACTACTTATGGCGGGTACGGCATATCTTGACTCAGATAACTATATGAAGGCAATAGAGTGTTTTTCGAATATTGCAGAAGATTCTGAGTGGCGTTCTTTGACCGCTTTTAACCTGGCTAATGCAAAAGCTTTGATGTATATGTACATTGAGCGACATTCAAGAACGGGTGTAGTGTTAGGTGAAAGAGATGAACGAAGGGTTGATTATAGTGATGTGCTTGAGGGTTATGATCAGTCGTTAAAAGATAATATGGATTTTATATATGCAAAATATAATAAGGCCATTATTCTGGCAGAGAGTGGAAGTGTGGATCAGGCGGTAGAACTTTTGGACTCGGTGTTGGTGACATCGCCAGATTTTGCCGATGCATACTATAATCGCGGAGTTTTGCATTTGTATCTTGGGAATAAGCGCTCGGCAATCGAAGATCTCAGTAAGGCCGGTGAGTTGGGAATAGATGAGGCATATAATGTAATAAAAAGGTATAGTTCAGATGTTTAGTGATATTATTCAGTGGGGTGTGTGGCCATCGGAAAGCGATGCGTATGTATGGTTGGGTGTTGCTCTCATTTTTTTGCTCTTAAATTGGGCAATGCGAGGGGTTGAGTTTATGGTGATTAAGCGTCATACAAAGCGAGATGCTCAAATGCGGGAGCGTTATGAAAATCCTTCCGAGGGGGTGTCGGTCATAATAACGGTAAACAATAACGCAGAGTTGATACGTAATAATTTGCCGAAGTTTATGGATCAGGACTTTCCTATGTACGAGGTAATTGTTGTGGACGAGGCCTCGGACGATGAATCTATAGATGTGCTTAATTTGATGAGTACGAAATATCCAAATCTTAAGGTAAGTCGTTTGTATTCGGGAGTTAAATTCCGCAGAACCAAAAAAATCGCATTGAATATTGGAATATTGGGTGCTCAGTATGATATCCTGCTCTTCTCGGAGATATATGCGACACCGGTAAGCAGAAATTGGATACGTGAAATGTATTCTGCTTTTACCGATAAAACTGGAGTTGTGCTTGGAGCAAGTCGTTTTCCTGCAGGGTTAAGGGTTGTGGATATGTTGCGCTATAACCATAATATTCATACACAGAAACAGATGCTTTTGAACTATTTTGGTGTTGTTGAAGGGAGTGATTTAGCAAATTATGCATATAGGAAGACTCTCTATTTGGCGTGTAGGGGCTTTTCGAAGAATAACCAAAGTTTGATTGGTTATGAGCGTGAAATGGTAATGAAGATAAGGGAGAGTCTGCCTGTAGAGGTGTCGTTTAATCGTTCAAGTGATGCTCTTGTTGAATATTCTGATGAGCGTAATATAATGAAAACCGATGAGGCTTACTATTTTGCAGAGAAGAAGTATTGGAGTTTTAGTAGCGTTATGCTGGCAGATATGGCACAATGGATACGATTTTTCACCTATATCTTTATACTTCTGCTTTTGTTTATAGCGCACTTCCCATATTGGTTTGTAGGTGTGTTACTTTTATTAACATTTTTTGTGGATTTTTTATGTGCAAATCTGCAGATGCGTGCTATGCTACAAAAAAAATTATTCATAACTTCGCTACTGTCAACCATTGTTGGCTATTGGAGCCGTTGGGGTTGTAGATTAAAAACTTTAGTTAGCGAAAGTCAATGGAGGTGATAGAAAAACAGTTATCAGAGAAGGCTGTTAAGGATTACGGAGTTGTCTGCAAGGCAATCAAGGGAGACGAAAGAGCATATCGCGAATTATTCACTCGCTACAGAGAATCGGTCTTTTTTATGATTCTGAAAATGGTAAACAACAGGACCGATGCTGAGGATCTGACATTTGAGGCATTTGAAAAGGCCTTTGCGAATCTTTCATGTTATTCGCCTCAATATGCTTTCAGTACATGGCTTTTTAAAATTGCTTCGAATAATACCATTGATTTTATACGTCGCAAGAAAAATCTGACAATATCAATTGATAAGGATAATGCAGAGAGTGATGAACGCTCAATGGTTCATACTATTGCAGCCGATATTCTTAATCCGGAGCAGGAGGCTATCAGAATACAAAGAGCGCTGTTTACTCGCGAGAAGGTTGCAATGTTGAAGGGCAGGTATCGCAGATTGATAGAGTTGCGCTATTTCGAGGAGTTTTCTTATGAAGAGATTGCCGAGGAGTTAAACATACCGCTTGGAACTGTTAAGGCTCAGTTGTTCAGAGCGCGTGAATTATTGATGAATTTATTGGAACATTCTGAATTACGTGATGGAGAATAGTTAATAAATGTTTAAAAAATTCGGAATTTGATTCAGATTACTTACCTTTGCACCCGTGTCTATGAAGGGCACGGGTGTGTAATTAAAAAACAATAGAGATATGAAGAATTTTTCAACAGTTTTGGGAGCCTTAAGCTTCATTGGTGTTATTGTGCTTTTTGTATTGCACTTTAATGGTTCATCGGCTCAGGTTAACGAAACAAATGTTAGTACAGAGGGTGCGGTTGCTGCTTCAGACGCGAAAATCGTGTATGTAAATACCGACTCTTTGTTGTCAGATAAGTTTTTGCTTTACAAAGAGTTGTCTGAGAAATTTATGAAGACACAAGAGTCTCGTATTACAGACTTGAATATTAAGGCAAAGGCTTTGGATCAGGAGGCTCAGGAGTGGCAGAGAAAGGTTCAGAACAATGGTTTCTTGACAGAGCAGAGGGCTTTGGAAGCAAGAGACAAGATTTTGGCTAAGCAGCAGGAGTTGCAGAGTTTGCAGCAGGAGTTGAATGACAAATCAACAATGGAGGAGATTGAGATGAGCAAGCAGGTGTTCGACGAGGTTACTGCATTCTTGAAAGAGTACAACAAGAGTAAGGGGTATTCAATTATCTTGGCTACAACAATGCCGGGTAGCATTTTGTATGCAGAGCAGGGCTTTGACATAACATCGGAGGTTCTTGCAGGTCTTAATGCTCGTTATAATAAGTAATTAGTTTATCATTATTGATAAATTCTTAGAGGGTGATAATCTTTCACCCTCGTTTTGTATAAAATAGAATATTTATGAAGGCACAGAACTTAAAGAGTTGGTTCCCACACATAGGGGCCTTGTTGTTATTTATTCTGTTGGCGTACGCCTATATGCCGGGATTGTTGCAAGGTAAAGGGCTGAACCAGAGTGATGATACCGCATGGAGAGCCATATATCAGGAGTCTAAGGAGTATAAAGAGAGTACGGGCGAGGATGCTTTGTGGACAAACTCTATTTTTGGCGGCATGCCAACCACAACAATTTCACTTAGCCAAAAGGATAATCTGTTGGCTCCAATCTATAATTTCTTATTTCAAGGGGTACATCCTGCAAGTGATCTGGTAGTGGGAATGTTGGGATTCTACCTCTTGATGTTGGTTTTTGGTGTAAATCCCTGGTTAGCTGTAATAGGTGCCTTTGGATTTGCATTCTGTTCATACAATATGCAGATTATCGAGGCCGGTCATAATACCAAAATGGCGGCAATTGCCTTTATGCCATGGGTATTTGCAGGGCTGGCATACTGTTTCCGTAGAAGAGCTTTGCTTGGTGCTGTGATGTTTGGAATAGCAATGAGTTTTGAACTGTTTGCGAACCATCCTCAAATCACTTTCTATTTGACAATAGCAATGTTGTTCTATGGAGTTGCTGAGATGATTGCTGCACATAAGGCAAAGCAACTCTCTAAGTTCTTTATTAAGGTTACCTTTATTGTGGTTGCGGGTGTTTTGGCATTGGGAAGTAATGCCAACAGATTGTTGCCGACTCTCGATTATGCAAAATATACCATGCGCGGTGGTTCAGAGTTATCGGAGGGAAATGGAACAGCGACAGCTTCCGATGGATTGAATTTGGATTATGCTACCGAGTGGAGTTATGGTGTTGATGAGAGTTTGAATCTGTTGATCCCAAATTTGAAGGGAGGCTCTTCACAAGGGGCACTTGGAGCAGACTCCGAGACCTATAAGGTGCTTCGTAACGGAGGTGTTCAGCAGGTAAACTCAATAGTAAAGGCCTTGCCGCTATATTGGGGCGATCAGATTTTCACCTCAGGTCCTATGTATATGGGAGCAATTACAATCTTTCTTTTTGTCTTTGCAATACTATTGGCAAAGGGTGCTGTAAGATGGTCTTTGGTTGCATTGTCGGCACTGGTGCTGATGCTGTCGTGGGGTAGAAATTTTATGCCCCTTACAGAGTTTTTTCACAACTATGTGCCATTGTATAATAAGTTTCGAGTACCATCGATGATATTGGTTGTATTCCAGCTTATTATGCCTTTTGCTGCAATACTTGTGATGGATAGGTTGATTAAGGGAGATATTACTCTTGCCAAACCTCAGATTACTAAGAAATTGCTTTGGGCTGCCGGGTTAACAGCAGGTTTGTCTTTGGTATTTGTGCTTGTGCCGGGGTTGACAGGAAATTTTGTCTCTAAATATGATGCACAGTATCCTGCGTGGATGGCTGATGCTCTTCGCGCTGATAGAGTCTCTTTGCTTCGTGCCGATGCAATCCGTTCTACGTTCTTTATTCTTGCGGCTGCAGCTGTATTGTTTTTGACTATTAAGGGTAAATTAAAGCAACGCTATACAATTTTGGCTATAGGAGTATTGATTCTTGTTGATTTGTGGAGTATTGACAAACGCTATTTGAGCGATTCCGATTTTGTCGTAAAGCGTGGAGTTTCACAGCAATTCCCAATGAGTAAGGTAGATAAGCAGATTTTGCAAGATAAAGAGTTGTATTACAGGGTTATGGATGTGACCTCGTCTCAATTTCCAAATATAAGTAATGAATTGATAAGCGGGATGGTTTCAAATGCCTTTAACTCTTCAACTGCGGCATATCACCATAAGTTGACAGGCGGTTATAGTGCAGCCAAGATGCAACGTTATCAAGATGTGATTGACCGTTATCTGACTCAGGAGATTGTAAACATTGTGTATGGATTGAATAGTGCCGATGCAATCAATCAGGAGGTATTGAATGCTGTGGTTCAGGGAGGCAAGGTAATGAATATGATGAATACCAAGTACTTTATCTTTAATCCTAATACAATGGCGGTAAATGCAAGTGCAATGGGTAATGGTTGGTTTGTCGAGGATGTGGTGACTGTTGATAGCCCCGATGCCGAGATTGCTGCTATTGCCGGGATTGAGCCGAGTAAGAGTGCGGTTGTGGGTAAGGATTTTGTAGTATATCTTGGTAATAAGCAATATGCAAAGGATAGTTCGGACTATATCAAACTTACAAAGTACTCTCCAAATGAGTTGGTTTATGAGTATAGTGCAGCTAACAGTGCTTTGGCTGTCTTTAGTGAGGTATATTATCCGGGCTGGGTTGCCGAGGTTGATGGTCAGAAGGTTGATCTGCTCCGCGCAAACTATATTTTGCGAGCAGCCGAGCTTCCTGCCGGTAACCACACATTGATAATGAGTTTTGAGCCTGAGGCCTATAAAAAGGGTGGAGTGATAGCGGTTATCTCGTCCGCCTTGCTCTTGTTTCTATTTACAGGATCGTTGATTGTGAGTCTCTTTAAGCGTAAAGAGTAGAGTAAAAAAAATCAGGAGTTCAACTCCTGATTTTTTTTATGTGATAACCCTATTATTATTCGTTATTTATTGGTTCCATGCGATATAGTTTGTCGCCGCGGCGAATTTTGGCAGGAACGGGCATGGCAAAAACATCGCCCTTATTTACCTGCGGAAGCGGTTCGGTGGTCAGGCGCAACTCCTTAACTATAGTCTCGACAACTCCGGTTGATGGTCCCATGATGATAACTTTGTCGCCAAGTTTTAAATCGTATGACTCTAACTTAAATTCGCCTACACCAAGTTTTGAGAAGTAGTTAGTTACCTTGCCAAGGCATACTTTACGCTCAGTGGCCTTAGAGCCGTATACCTCGCTCCACTCGCCAAGGCGTTGTCCCATGTAGTAGCCATCCCAGAATCCTCGGTTGAATACTGTTGATAGTCGCTCCTTCCAGTATTCAATCTTGTCGTGGTTATATGTGCCATCGATAATGGAGTTGATAGCCTCGTCATAGCACTTCACTACGGTCTTTACATATTCGGCCGAGCGTGCACGTCCCTCAAGTTTAAGGATTCTAACGCCCGAGTCAACCATCTTGTTCAAGAAGCCAATTGTGCACAAATCTTTTGGTGACATAATATATTCGTTGTCAATGTCGAGCTCAACTTCGCGATCTTTGTCAACAACAGTGTAGCCTCGCCTGCAAATTTGAAAACATGCTCCGCGATTTGCTGAAGCATTTTTTTCGTGAAGACTCAGGTAGCATTTGCCCGATACCGCCATACATAGTGCACCGTGGGCAAACATCTCTATCTTAATCAATTCGCCCTTTGGCCCGCGAAGGTCATCCTGGATGATTCGCCGGTGTATGTCGGCCACCCAGTTAAGGTTCATTTCACGAGCAAGTACAATAACATCGGCATATTGTGCATAGAATTTAACAACCTCGTAGTTGGTAATGTTGCACTGGGTACTTATGTGTACCTCAACCCCTATTGAGCGAGCATAAAGAATTGCGGCAAGATCCGACGCAATTATTGCAGTCAGTCCGGCCTCTTTTGCGGTGTCGATAATGCGGTGCATCTTCTCAAGCTCGTTCTGGTAGATTATAGTATTCACTGTGAGATATGTTTTGACATTGTGTTCTTTGCATATTGCAACAATGTTCTTAAGGTCTTCATGGGTGAAGTTTACAGAACTTCTTGCACGCATATTCAGCCCCTCAATACCGAAATAAACCGAATCAGCTCCGGCCTGTAGAGCTGCTTGTAGTGATTCGTATGAACCGACAGGAGCCATTATCTCAAAATCAGATCTCTTCATGGTTGTAAAGATTGTTTTTTTTAAACAGATTTATTCTGTTCTGTTTTATTTCTCATTTTTATTGCTGGCGATGGTGTAGAATTGTGAAATTCTCAACAAAATGATATAAATTTGCCACCGCATTTTTGCACTGCAAATGTACTTAATTCTATGTATATATGTAGGGAATTGTTTAAGTTTTTAAAGAATTATAGAATGTCAAACGAGTTAGAGAATGCAAAGAGACCCTCATTGTTGATGGCTTTTATTCCGTTGGCAGTGTTGATTTTTCTTTTGGTGATGAATGTTGTCTATTTTGGCGATGCTGTTCTTGAGGGCCCTAATCAGGTGGCACTTTTAATTGCAGCTACAGTTTGTGGAGTGATTGGACACTTTTTGAATGTCCCTTTGAGCTATATGCTTAAGAAGATTAATAAAACAATCTATTCGTCATTGACAGCAACGTTGATATTGTTGCTAATTGGGTGTTTGAGTGCCTCTTGGCTTGTGAGTGGTGTGATTCCTGCCATGATTTACTATGGAATAGATATTATGCACCCCTCATATTTCTTGGTGGCAACAACTGTTTTGTGTAGCGTTGTATCGTTGGCAACAGGTAGTTCTTGGTCAACAGTAGCTACAGTTGGAGTAGCAATTATAGGTATTGGTCAGGCCTTTGGAATGAATGAGGCTATTGTGGCAGGAGCTATTATTTCCGGAGCCTATTTTGGTGATAAAATGTCGCCTATGTCCGATACTACCAATTTGGCGGCAACTGTGGCAGGAACAGATCTGTTTACCCATATCCGTTACATGATTTATACAACCGGTCCTACATATATTCTCTCTTTGCTGATTTATGCGGCGATTGGCTTGTTTATGGGTGGCGAGGGCTCAATTAACGAGACCCAGGTAATGAAGGCTGCCATTGAGGAGAGTTTTAATGTTACTCCGTGGTTGTTATTGGTTCCGGTTGCTCTTATGACAATTATCGTGATGATGGTTCCGGCAGTTCCTGCAATGTTGTTGGGAACAGGTCTGGGTGTCGTGTCTGCATTGATTTTTCAGCAGGATTTGATGAGTGGAATGATTTCGGATGGTCTTTTTGCAAATCAGTATCATTTACTGGTTCAGGCTTTGGGTGGGGGCATTGATATTCCAACTACCAATGCTTCAATGAGTGACTTGCTTTCGTCAGGAGGAATGTCCGGAATGTTGGCAACCGTGTGGTTGATTCTTTCTGCTATGATTTTCGGAGGTATTATGGATGCCTGTGGCACCTTGAAACGTATAACCGAGGCTCTTTTGAGCATAGTGTATAGCACAACTTCGTTGATCGGAAGCACAATCCTTTCATGTTTGGTGTTTAATATAGTGACAAGCGACCAATATTTGTCTATTGTCGTGCCGGGAAAGATGATGGCAGAGTCATATAAGAAGAGGGGGTTGAAACCAGAGGTGTTGAGCCGTGCACTAGAAGATTCAGCTACTGTAACCTCGCCCCTTATTCCATGGAATACCTGTGGAGCAACTCAGGCAAGAGTGTTGGGAGTATCTACCTGGGCATACGCTCCATACGCATTTTTCTGTTTCATATCTCCGCTGATGAATGTGTTTATCACCCTGATTAATTATAAAATTCGTAGAATGAGTGCAAAGGAGATGTCAAAGTATAGTGAGGAATAGAAAAAATTGTTATCTTTGTGCAGATAGAAACTATAAAAATTAAGATACATGATTAGCGAAGAGGTAGATTTTTGTTTGGAGGCAACTAAAGAGCAGATGAACTCTGCCATTGCTCACTTAGAGCTAGAGCTTACCAAAATTCGTGCCGGAAAGGCAAATCCAAAGATTTTGATGGGAGTAATGGTTGACTATTATGGCTCAATGACTCCATTGAATCAGGTTGCTAATATCTCCGCTCCCGATCCTCGTACTATTGCAGTACAACCATGGGAGAAGCAGATGATTGGCCCTATTGAAAGAGCAATCCGTAATGCTAACCTTGGATTTAACCCCGATAACAATGGTGAGATTGTAAGAATAAACGTTCCGCCTTTGACCGAGGAGCGAAGAAAGGAGTATGTAAAGCAGAGTAAGAGTGTGGGTGAGACAGCAAAAGTAGCTGTTCGTAATGCACGTCGCGAGGCTATCGAGGATTTTAAGAAGATGGTAAAGAATGATGGTCTCTCGGAGGATGCACAGAAGGATGCAGAGGCTGAGGTACAGAAAATGACTGACTCTTTCACAAAGAAGATCGATGAGATGTTGGCAGTGAAGGAGAAGGAGATTATGACAATTTAGGACTCTTTTATATGGCATTTGACCCCCGGAAACTAACAGTCATAGAGCAGAATTGCCGGATAGATGGCGATTTAGAGTGTTATGCTCTAAGATTACTTGGAAAGGTTGATGGTAATGTTACTGTACAGACCTTTGCTGATATTGAGGAGCATGCCGCAATTTCCGGAGAGTTAAAGGCCGGTTCGGTTAGAATTGCCTTAGGAGCAAAAATAGGAAAGTTCTCATTAATGGATGAAAACAATGGCAAATCAGGAAGGTAGTGTAAGTTACAAGGTTGTTGATTTGATTAGTGAGAACGCAACTATTCATGCCAATATAACAACCCGCAACGATATTAGGGTTGATGGGTTGGTTGATGGTGATATTAAAACATCGAAACGTTTGGTGATAGGTCCTAAGGCAGTTATAAATGGAAATATTGTGGCAGAGAGAGTAGATTGCTTTGGCAAGGTAAAAGGAGATATTTCTGTCGAGACGGTTATCAATATTAAGTGCCAGGCAGAGATATGTGGCGATATAAAGGCGTCACTACTCTCAATTGAGACGGGAGCCTTTTTCTCGGGTAACTGTAATATGAAAAAATTGAACAGGTGATGAGGGTTTTGATACTTATACCGGCGCGTTATGCTTCAACGCGTTTTCCGGGTAAACCGTTGGCAACCATAGGTGGGAAACCTATGGTTGTGCACGTTATAGAGAAGGCCTTGCAAATCTCGGAGCATAGTTATGTGGCTACCGATGATAGCAGAATACTTGAGGCTGTTAATAACGCAGGATATAAGGGAGTTATGACGAGCCGGAGCCATAGAAGTGGAACTGACCGTTGTTATGAGGCATATTCCAAAGTTATAACTGAGTGTGGGTCAGCTTTTGATGTGATAGTTAATGTTCAGGGCGATGAGCCATTTATCACTCCCGAGCAGATTGCTGATTTGGTAAGTTGTTTTCAAGACCCTCAGGTTCAGATTGCAACCTTGGCCAAGAGATTTCAGGAACCTGAGGCAATTTTCGATCCAAACAAGGTGAAGGTGGTCTTTGGTGCAGAGGGACGTGCAATCTATTTTTCAAGAAATCCAATTCCATATTGCCGAGGTGTAGAGGAGCAAAGTTGGTTGAGTACTACTCCATATTTTAAGCACATAGGAATGTATGCCTATAGGCCTGAGGTGTTGAAACAGATTACAGCTTTATCACAGGGAGTTTTAGAGAAGGCCGAGTCGTTGGAGCAGTTGCGATGGCTTGAGAATGGCTATACCATAGCAGTTCGAGAAACTGATCATGAATCAATAGGAATTGATACTCCTGCCGATTTGGCTGAGGCAGAGAAAATGTTGCTTGAGTAAAAGTTTATGGATAGTTCAGGATTGAAAGGTAAGACCGTAAAGGGGATGCTTTGGAGCGTTCTGGATAAGGGAGGCCAACAGTTGATAGTCTTTGTCAGTGGAATATGGCTTGCTCAAATGCTTCTGCCCGAGTATTATGGTCTGATTGGAATGCTTTCAATCTTCACCTATTTGGGAAATGCTCTTCAAGAGAGTGGTTTTACAGCGGCAATTATCAGAAAGGAGCGTTTAGTCAATGATGATTTAAATGTAGCCTTTTTATGCAATATCCTTATAGGAATATCGGTCTATTTTATGCTCTATGTGGCCTCGCCACTAATTGCAAACTTCTTTAATGAGCCTGAGTTACATTGGTTGTCGAGAGTGGTATTCCTTATGTTTCTGTTTAACTCGTTCTCAGTGGTACAGAATGCGTTGCTTATCAGGGAAATGCGCTTTAAGCAGGCAACAATTATCAATGCTGTTTCATTGATTTGTTCGTATGGGGGCGCACTGATTTTTGCAAGTCGTGGGGCGGGTGCATACGCAATAGCTTGCCAATCGGTTATCTTTTCATTTTGTAGAATGGTAATGTTATGGTGTTACAGTACATGGAGACCTACATTCACATTTAAACGTCAATCTTTTAACGAACTTTTTGCTTTTAGCTCCAAGCTGCTGTTGACAAACATATTGAACACATGTGCATGCAGATTGTTCCCGTCGGTAATAGGTAAATATTACAATAAAATTGATGCAGGGCTGTACGAGAATGGTCAGCGTTGGGGAAATATGCCACAAGATTTTGTTGGCGGAACGATTGCAAATGTAACATTTCCGGCAATTTCGGTAGTGAATCGCGATGATTCTGAACGAATGCGTAGAGTGTGCAGAAAGATGGTAAGGGTAACCTCGTTTATTGTTTTTCCTTTATTTATAGGAATAATGGTCTGTTGCAGTCGTGGTGCAATAAGCTACATTATTAAGCCGGAGTGGGCCGATGTGGTTCCCTATATTCTGTTTGTCTCATGTGCCGGAATATTTAATGGATTGAATACGGCAAATTACAATGTATTGAAAACAAAAGGATTATCATCGGCAATATTGAAATTCGAGATTATCAGGAATGTACTGACAATAGTTTCGATAGTGGTATGTATCCCTTTTGGTATTCATTACATGTTGAGTGCAATGGTAGCAGTAAGCGTGGTAAATTACTTTGTCTTTACCATTAAGGTTAACAAAATACTGGGAATTGGTGTTATGGAACATCTTCGTGATGTTCTTCCTTATGGATTGATAATGTTGGTTGTAGGAGCTGTTGGTTTGTTTATTGCAAATATTATGGCTTCGTTAAATCCCATCATAGTGATTGTTGTACAATTTATCGTGATGGCGTTGCTATATGTGGTAATAGGGCGTATTTTTGGTTCTACCATTCTTTCGGAGGTGTTTCAAATATTAAAGCGTAAGGGTAATGGTTAAGAATTATGAACCGATGAGCCGCTTGAAACGCTCGTTCTATTTGTGGCGTTTATACTGTTTGGTTAACTTATTGTTAAAGAAACGGATTAAGAGTCATGATATGTATCGTGTAGATTTGTCCGAATTGCCAGAAACGAATAGAAAGGTTACAATTGTTACCATAGCCTTTAATAACGACAAGGTTCTAAGACACCAGATTAACCACATGCGTGAGAATTGGCAAGATACAGATATCGAGTATATAGTTGCCGATAACTCACCGACCGAAGAGCGCCAAATGGCAATACGAGCAGTTTGTGAAGAGTTGAATGTGAGTTATTTGAATCTTCCTAAAAGCCCGCAGATAAATAAAATTAGTGGCAGCTATTCGCACGGAGCCGCTGCAATGTGGGTATATTACAACTATATTGCAAAGCGTAAACCATATATCTTTGGATTCATAGATCATGACCTGTTTCCTATAAAACCATTCTCCATGCAAAGAAAGATGGAGAATTACTCCTGTTATGGTTACAAAATGGAGCGAGGCTCTGCATGGTATGTGTGGATGGGTCTTATCTTTTTCAAATTCTCGTTTGTTGGTAAATTTGAGATAAATTTTCTACCTTGCAAAGTAGATAGAGCAGAGACATATTGTGATACAGGAGGTTCGTTGTGGTACTCGCTATATTCGAAAATTGATTCAGCTAATGCGTTATGCCCCGATAGAATACAGGTTCCGATGTTTGTAAATGGGAAACGTCATCGCGACCCGGTTGATTATATCGATGATTGTTGGATGCATACTAACAACGGGTCCAATTGGAAAAACATCGAGGATAAGCACGACATGGTAAAAGTTATATGGGAGAAGTATCAGGATACTATCCCCAATGAAATACATTTTTAATCATGAAGGAGTTTATTGCCGTAATATTAGCAGCCGGAGGTGGTAGTAGAACCGGTTTGTCTATGCCCAAGCAGTTTTACGAGTTTGCCGGTAAGACTGTGTTGGAGCATGTTGCCGACCTTTTCCAAAGCAATGAGAAGATTACGCGAATGGTTATTGTTGCCAATCCCGGATATATGGAGCGTACAATGCAGATTGTTCAAGCAAATAAATGGAGTAAACTTGATAAGGTTATATGTGGCGGTAAGGAGCGTTATGATTCAAGTCTTGCTGCGATAAATGAGTATTGTGGATGGGAAGATTCTTATTTGATATTTCACGATGCTGCGCGTCCTTTGTTAGCCAATCAGATTGTTAATGCAACCATTGAGATGCTGGGCAGTTACGATGCAGTCGGGGTGGCAGTACCCACGGTTGATACTATTTTGGAGGTTGAGAATGGTATTATCAAATCGGTTCCCGTACGTAGTTCATTGATGCGTGCGCAAACACCACAAGGGTTTAAATTATCAGTAATTAAAGAGGCCTATAATCGGGCATTACAGGATGAAAATTTCAAGGCAACCGATGATTGTGGTGTGGTATTGAACTATATGCCCGAGGTACCCATAAAGATTGTTCCCGGCAGCGAAGAGAATATGAAGTTAACATACTACGATGATATCTATTTTATAGAGCGATTATTGAAAAGAAGATATGATCAGCGATAGTGAATTGAAACAGGCTCAGGGGGTAATGTTAAAGCTCCTTAAAGCGATTGATGAGTTGTGTATAAAACACAATATAGAGTATTTCCTTATCTCAGGAACTTTGTTGGGTGCTGTTCGTCATAGGGGCTTTATACCCTGGGATGATGATATGGATATTGCAATGGTTCGTGAGGATTATGAGCGCTTCAAAAAGATTGCTTTAACGGAATTGCCGGAAGGAATGGCTCTTCAGACACGCGAAACCGATCCCTACTACAGAATGATGCATGTACCATGTAAAGTTCGTGATTTGGGTAGTTTGTTTATTGAGCCGGGACACGAAAATGATAAGGGTATGTCGGGAATTTATGTAGATATATTCCCATTTGACAAACACTCCACCGATGAGGCTGAACTTCAAAGTGATATTCGTTTTTGGAAGCGTTTTGTCTTTATGCAACGATATACCAAGAAAAGAGCCAAAAACTTTGTTCATGGTTTGTTGATTAAGCCCTTCGATTTTGTTGCTCGTATAGGAATCAAGATATATTTGAAGATTGCTTATAAGCGTATAGAGAGAAATGCACCTCGTTTAAAAGAGAATTTCTGCTTAATGCCGGGATATGACCTTTATTGGTTCAAGACAAATGTTTTTAAAAAAGATGATGTATATCCATTGAAGCGTATTGAGTTTGCCGATACAACATTCTGGGGACCAAACAATCCCGATGGTATATTGACCACGATGTTCGGTGATTATATGACCATGCCCCCTGTAGAGGAGCGCGAAGCCCATGCCATAAGTTTGATTGTTAACTATAAAAAGTAAGGAGATGGATAGAATGCCCTTGGTGTCGGTAATTATGCCAATCTATAATGGAGCGGCCTATATGGAGGAGTCGATTCAGAGTGTATTGTCGCAGAGCTATAGAAACATAGAGCTGTTGATATGTAATGATGCGTCAACCGACTCTACTGCAGAGATAATAGAACGTTTAAAGGGGCAGGATTCTCGTATTAAAGCCATCCGTAACGAAGTAAACTCGGGAATTGCAATCTCGCGTAATAATCTTTTGGATAGAATTAGTGGAAAGTATTTTATTACACAGGATTGCGATGACAATATGTTGCCGGGTAAGGTTGCCAAACAGGTTGAATATATGGAGGCGCATCCCGAGTGTGGATTGTGTGGAACATGGGCAAGAAAGGTTGACGAGCATACAGTACCTTTCGGTAAGATAATGCACCCGATAACCGATACCGACATTCGTATCAATCTGCTTTTCCAGAACTCAATGGTGCAACCGTCGGTAATGGTACGTTCGGAATTTATAAAGAATTATAGATATAAAGGGGAGTTGTTGGTATGTGAAGATTACGATTACTGGGAGCGTTTGTCTGCCATTACCAAACTATATAATATCCCTGAATTTTTGGTTCAATACAGAATACACGGAACAAATATCAGTAAGAGTAAAGAGCAACTTTTAATAGAGAAGGGACGTGAAATCAAATTACGACAACTATTGAAGGTTGATTGCGATGCAGAGCAATATTTGGAGATTCACGATGCAATAGGTTCATTAAAGTTTCCCGATACCCCATGGAGTGAGTGGCGTGGGGAGTGTATGGATTGGCTGAAACGCTTGATAGAACAGAACGGAATCTCTAAGGTCTATCCTAAAAATGCTTTTCATGCCTTTGTATGGTATAGATGGATTCGCTACTGCATAAGAAAAAGAGAGCTACTAAGAGCCCTCTTCCCAAAATTCTTTACTCTCAATCCGGTAGTATTGTGGAGAGTGTCGCGACTTTTGTTTATGATTTTGAAAGCTTGATAATTGCCTGGGTTAATTTATCCCACTCAAAATCCTTTTTACGTTCGCGGGTTGCTGCAGCAAAACTTTCATAGCGGTTGTTGTTGTAGAAGTCAGCAATGGCTTGTGCAATGGCCTTTTCGTTTGGTTCTACCACGTAGCCCGATATTTTATCTCCGATAATCTCGGGCAGACCACCTACATTGGTAACAAGCATCGGTTTGCCAAAGTGATAACCAATTTGGGTAACGCCGCTTTGGGTTGCTGTTTTATATGGCTGTACAATCAGGTCAGAGGCGCAGAAGTAGCTGTTTATGGACTCGTTCGGAATGTAGTCGGTCCTTAAAACAACTCTTGTCTCTAAATTGTAATCGGCAATGAGTTTGAAATAGGGGGCACTATCGCCATAAAATTCTCCGGCAATAATAAGTTTTACCTGTTTCATATTTGCTAACTCGGGCTCTGCCATTGCCTTTAAAAGCAGATCCAACCCTTTATATCCACGAATAAAGCCGAAGAATAACAGATATTTATACTGCTCCTCGAGCTCCAAATTATTTAATGCCTCTTCGCGTGAGATTACCTTGCCGTAATTATCAAATACAGGGTGTGGAACTAGAGCTCTGTTAGGATCTTTAACAACCTTCAGAACATCGTTAAACACCTCTTTAGACATTCCTATCCACCCATCGATAGCATTTGAGAAATATTTTGTAAATAACATATCTCCGGGTCGGTGTTCATGTGGGATAATATTGTCAGCAATGCAGATGATTTTGGTTTTACCACCTTTTTTAACTTCACGACAAATTGTTCCGAATGCAGGGCCCATAAATGGTAGCCAGAACTTAACTATCAAAATGTCGGGAGCCATGTTACGAAGCTCCTTGCCAACCTTAATCCAGTTAAACGGATTCACGGAATTTACTTTGCGTTTAATTGTAAGGTTTTCAGGGGCAGGTTCATTGGTATATTGTGTCTTGCCGGGAAACAGAATGGAGGGGTACTGAAGGGTAAAGTTGTATATCTCAACATCATGTCCCTCTTCAGTAAACTGCTTTGCCAATCTTTCGTTGAATGCCGCCAATCCCCCGCGAAAAGGGTGTGCGGTTCCCATAATGACTATCTTCATGTCCTTAGTTTGATATAGTTGGTTTTGCATTAAAAAACTTTCAAAGATAAATTTTTTTCACCACTTTTGTAGCCTAAAATCCAAATTTGAATATTATGAGCACATTAAAATTCTCGATAGTTATCTGTACTTACAATCGCGAACGTTTTTTGCCCGGATTATTTGAATCAATCAAGGCTCAAACAATGAACAAATCTCTTTTCGAGGTTATTTTGATAAATAACAACAGTACCGATAATACAGAATTTTTATGTAATGATTTCATTCGTAAAAATCCGGATATTCAGTGCTCATATTATGTAGAAACCAATCAGGGGCTTTCATACGCACGCAATCGCGGAATTATTGAGAGTCGTGGTGAGTATGTTACATTTGCCGACGATGATGCCCTATTGGCTCCGGACTACTCAGAACGTGCAACAGCCTACCTTGATGAGCATCCCGATGTTGCAGAGGTTGGAGGACCTATTTTGCTTAAATATATGGGCAAGATTCCGGCGTGGGAGAATCCCTATATGAACTCATTACTTGGTTATTTTCAGCCCTCGCTCGAAAAGTATAGAATGGTTAAGAAGAATCGCAAATATCCACGTGGTTCAAACATGACTTTCAGAAGTTCCATTTTTAAGAAGTGCGGAATGTTTAATGTATCTCTTGGACGTGTAGGTCGAGTTCTTATCGGTGGCGAGGAGAAGGATATTGCTTTCAGAATTTTCGATGCGGGCGAGGCCATAGATTATGACCCATCGATTCTAGTTTACCATTTAGTACCGGAGGAGAGGACTACAGCTGAATTTGTCAAACGTCAAGGAGTTGGTACAGGACAGAGTGAAAGAGTCCGCTCAAAATTGCCGGGGAACTCGTATGCTAAGCGTATGGTTATCGAGGTCGCCAAATGGGGAGCTACATTTATTTTGTGGTTCCGTTATATGTTAACTTTCAAACCTGCCAAAGCAAATATGTTGGTACGTTTCAGATGGTGGGTAACAAGTGGATTACTTAACATTGGCAATGAGGGTTAATGATTTTGGTTCTGCATCTCTCTCAGTAGATTGAAATATGTGAATACGGCGCATTTGCAGGCCTCGTTCAACCCCCTTCATCTCAATGTTTATGGTTATAGTATCGCCCTTTTGTGTGGGCATTTGGGGTTCTTTTATTGAGAATGTAGTGCATGAACATTCGGTAAGTATTTCATGAATCTTGCAGCT
Source organism: uncultured Odoribacter sp. (assembly GCA_964567845.1). Taxonomy (GTDB): domain Bacteria; phylum Bacteroidota; class Bacteroidia; order Bacteroidales; family Marinifilaceae; genus RGIG9079. Next base: position 28,650 of record CAZMOG010000017.1, read on the forward strand.
GTCGCTCTGAGCAATCAGGAGTATGGAAACTTTACCGGTCCTACCGTATCCAATATTCTTAAAATCGATTTCTGATGGTATATCGATATTCTCTTTGTGTATAAATCCCTGAATAATAGACTCTTGTTGTGAATCAGTATTTTCTCTGCTATTTTTCATTGCAAGTGTCAATACTCCGCTATATATTATTTCAGAGACAATAATCCAGATAACCAAAAATTTTTTTCTCATTTCTCAATTAAAAAAAATAATATTATGTAACAAAGTTAAAAATAAATTTATTATGTTTGCACCGTGGCCACAGAAAAATGAATGTTTAACGAAAAACGAAACAAAATGAAAACATTAAGGATGAGATTAGGAGTAGCATTGGGCATGTTGTTCCTAATGGGAATTGCAGTAGCTGTTCCAAAAATTGAGAGTAATGGTGGAATCTTTTCTGAGAATGTAGAGGCAATCTCTGCCGGTGAAAGTTTTTGGAATACATTCCTATGGCATAAGGTGTGGACAGAGTGCAAGGTAGAGAAAACCCGACAAACAACGGTATCATCGGGAACCCTGAATTACAATTTTAATACCCTTAAGTATGGTACTATAGGTTATTCAGGAACCCCTTACAGCTCTACCACGACAACCGTAACTTATGAGAATGGAAGGAAATCATATTGTTATGACGGAAGAAGTTTATGCGCATCAAATGATTGCCGTTAAAACAATATTAATTAAATTTGCGAGGGTGATTAACTAATCACCCTTTTTTAACTTATAAATACATTGCTATGAAAAATTACTTGTTAATAAATGTAATATTTCTCCTTTTATGTGTTGTCGGTTGTAACTCTAAAGGGGGAAAATCAGATAATACCATTGATCGAGATTCAGAGTTACAACACTATTTTTCCGGAGTGGATGAGATTGGAACTTCGAAAGCAAGGCAGCTTGATATAAATGACACATCCGGCATAAATGTTACGATTAATCCTGAAAATCTAATGGCAATCGATGCGTTTCACTATTTTGATATGGTAAAGGCCATAAAACTTGAAACAAAACGTAATGTGCTAATCGGTGGAATAGATAAACTGATTTATTCCGATAGTACTATTTTTATATTGGACAGGGATATGGGTAAGAGTGTCTATGCCTTCGATAGTAATGGAAAATATATTGCGACAATCGGTTATGCCGGTCGTGGGCCCGAGGAGTATATCGAACCGACCGATATCTTTTATGATCCGCACTCAAGACATATAGTTGTTTGGGATCAGTTCAGTCATAAATATCTGGCCTATAAGCGTGATGGTAAATTTGTTTATAGCAAGACAGTACCATTAAGATTCTTGCGTTGTGAAATGATTCCTAACGATACTTCTGTGTGGTGTAGCAATATGACAATAAATTCAGGAGTAGAGGCAATTAACGGATATAATCTTTTAGCTTTGGATAGTGAATGTGCCAATGTAAATGGTATGTTTGATTATAATCCTTTGGTTATGAATTATATTCCATCGGGAACCAATATGCGCTGTATTGATAATTCAATCTTCTACCACCCACAGTTTTCAAAGACCATATATAAATTGAATGGAGTTGAAGCAAGTGCCTGTTTTAATATCAATTTCGATGGAATGAACACGTTGCCTGAAAATCTTATGGAACTTTGTGCAGGCGATTACGAAAAATTCATGGCACAGTTTAATGGAACAAATGTAGGTTATTTTGAAAATGATTTTCTTGTAACCGATAGTGCTCTTTATTTAGAGGTAAACTTGGGAAATGATGTTGTTCCAATACGTTATAGTTATTCCACAAAGGAGTCGCAGGTGCTTTTGGCCAATATCTATCAGATCGATAAATTTAATCCAGAATTATGTCAGGCCTGTAATTTGCCATGGGGAGATATGACTAAATGTACATACACCAATGGAGAAATATATGCAGCTGTAAATTACTCTTTGATTAAACTTCTTCCCAAGGAGGAGTTGGAATATCTTCGGTTGACTGGAATGGACGATGATGCGAATCCGGTTATTTTGGTGATGAAGGAGAGGTAAAACAGAATGAAGAATATTGTTTTATTAGCTGTTGCACTCCTGTTTATGGGGTGCAATGGTAGTTCTGTTGACCGTACGGTAAGAGAGTTTATGGGAAGGGAACTCTTGTTTTCCGATTCCGTAGAGTTCCTTGTAAATGGAACACAATGTACCCGGGAGTATTTTGATAAGGCCGCTTTTAAAATTATAAACTATATAGATACCTCCGGATGCGAAGAGTGTAAATTACACTTTTTTGATTGGGGTAAATTGCAAAGAGCTCTGGATACTTTGTCTGTGGATGTTAAGGTATGTTTTATTGTATGGAGCAAGGATATTGATAATGTATTAAAGTTGAGTAGAATACATAGGTTCAATTATCCCCTTCTTTACGATAACTCAGGCATTTTTCAAAGGCAAAATAATCTGCCTTTAATCTCCGGTTTCAGAACCTGTTTAGTGGATAGTAATAATAGGGTAGTTGGGGTTGGTTCGCCCCTCTATAACGAAGCTCTATTGGAATTATATCTGAAACACTTTACAAAGTAATGAAATGGAGGCCGGGTCAAAAGTAATTTTTGATCCGGTTTTCTTTTGTTTGTCATTTTAGC
>CAZMOG010000018.1:0-29608 GCA_964567845.1 uncultured Odoribacter sp.
TATCAAATATAGAAGAGGGTGACTCATCAGTCAAAAGACTTTTGAGTCACCCTCTCAAAATATATCTAATATCTCTATTAGATTATTCGAAATATACAGGAAGCTCTATACCATTGTATTTGAACTTAACTCCGTATGTTCCTGATGGAACTGTTGCTGCAACACCCTCGATAACTGCAATGTAGATTCTTGAGTTCTTGTACTCTACATATACAGGATTTGGATATGTACCAACATTACCATCTGCATCGAAGATAAATCCGGTTGTTCCGTATGTCTTATGAGCAACCTCAGAACCATCGGCATTCAATCCAACCATCTCAATCTCACCATTCTGAATCATTCCAACAATCAAATCCTCCTCTACAGAGAATGCGTATGCCAACAATGAATCAATTGTTCTGTTGTTATATGACTCAGCACCGGTAGCGCCGCTGAATACAACCTCCTTCAACAAAGCTGTACCAATTGTTACAGATACCTTAATGGTATATGTATTCAATTTACCCTCTGCTGGCTGCTTGTATGCCAACTGCAACTGTCCTGTATAGGTCTTACCAACCTCAGCTTTCTCACCTATCTGGACGTTAATTGCATTTGCAGACTCATCGAAATTCAAAGCAATAATTCCGTTAGCAGAAGATGTTGCATTTCCATCAGCATCGTACCAAGAACCGTAACCCTCACCAGAGTACAAGTTAGCACCCATCTCACTCAAATATGGATTTCCATCAGCAAGCAAAGCTCTCCAGATAATACTCTTAGTATCCTCTGCAAACTTACCCTTACTGCTTGAAGTAGAAGCCACATAGTAAGCATCCATTGCAGTAGCAGTCAAACCGAACTTATCCAATACATCGTTGAAGTCAACAGCAACAGGAACTGTCTCACCGTATGGAACAGTAATTGTCTTATTAACGGTTGCGTTGGTAGCGGTTCCGTCGTTTACTGTCAACTGCTTAACAGTTACAGGACATACATGGTCACCCCAAACAACTTTTATAGTAGCTGTACGCTCTGAAGAAGCCTCGCTGATAGTCTTAATAGTTACAGTTGTTCCATCAACTGTAGCCTCAATCCAATCTGCCTCACAATCGATAGTAGCACCCTCGTGAGAAGCTGTCAATGAATATGAAGCCATGCTCTTTGGGAACTCGAAGCTATTCTGACTAATAGTAAACTCAGTTGCATAGTGATAAACATACATATCACATGTATAGGTCTCGCTACCATCCTCACGGAAGATCATTGTCAAAGGATAGATCTGATCATTCAATGTTTGGTTAGCCTTGATAACCTCGATTGACAATCCACCTGCACGTGATCTTGCAAGCTTGAATGTCTCGTTGAACTCTGCAGTTGCACCAGCCTGAATCTCTTTCAACAAAGCAGAAGAGATAGCCTGATCTCCATTATAAGTAATAACAGAAATTGCAGAAGAGTTACCTACACCATAATCCAAATAGATTGTATCAGCACCCAACATCATTGCAGGATTCTGAATAATATTTACAACTCTCTCCTCACCTGACATTGATGCAACAAACTTAATTTTGCCCGTGCGGTAATCATTTATCTTGTTTGCTTCGTATGTAATCTGAAGAGTTCCATCATTAGATCTAATTAAATTACACCACTCTGGTTTCTCAGAAGCCTCCCAATCAAGATCAACATTGATAGAACCAACATTCAAGAAGTTTCCGGTAGCAATAAGACCTGTATAGGTTGTGTCATTTGGAACCTGAATTGAAGCAGGCAACTGGTTAATCAAAACAGCACGCACTTTAGTAGCATACTCATTTGTAGCTGCGCTGATTCTTACCTGTCCGGAACGTCCGTTTGCTGCTGACTGCGAATCTGAAATAACATCAACTACAACCTGAAGAGTAGTATCATTAAGTCTTGTTGCAGACTTAATCCAAGGATACTCCTCCTTATTGACAGTTGGCTGCCAATCAGCATACTGAGTCTTAACTACAATATTTGAGCTAAGAGTCTTTGCCTCAATATTTGTCAAATCAACCGGATTGAATGTAATCAATCCCGGAGTAATGCTGATATCATCCTTCAAAGTCTTGAAGTAACGAATTCCACTGTAACTGTTTATATACTCTCCGGGTACGTCTGTAGGAACCTTTGCGTAACCAACGTAAAAATACTCGGTATTAGGCTCCAACTCAGCAAGATCAAACCAAGCTGTATCCTTAGCAAATTTTATGTTCAAATCGTAACCATATGTAATCAAGAAATCCAAATCCTTGGTTGTTCCATAAAGAACTCCTGCGGTCTCGATTTGTGAGTAATTCTCCTTCTTAAACCAAACCTTTACGCGTGCAGTGTTAGGTGTTGTGTAGCTGTCGATAGAACCGGCGCTCACTGTAATAGCATCTGCATTTGTAACCAGCTTATCATCATCCTCACAAGAGCACATTACCCCTGCAAAAGATGCTATCATAAGGGTTAAAAATAATTTTCTCATATTTTCAAATTTTATTTTCGATTAACGGCTCTCCGCAAATGCGGAGAACCTATTAATGTCTAAATCTTACACTACTGTAACATTAACCTTGAAAGTTACTGTCCAAGTATTACCATCCTCGTCGGTATATGAGATTCTGTGGCAAGTTGGATATGTTGCACCAACCTCACATTGTCCAGGATACTGACCAACAGTAAAACTGTTAAAAGTAGAACCCTCGAAGAATACACGGGCGTTACTTCCCCAGTTCTGTACCTCTTGACCTTCTCCCCACCAACAACCTGTAGCGTTAGTATTACTCTCATGAGTATCGCCATCGGCATCAACTCCTACGAAGATAATCTCACCTGCATCAATAGCAGCAGAATATGAATCATCATCAAGACCGAAAGCACGAACAATCACAGACTCTGCGAATGAGTATGAACCTCCGGTATAACCAGAATCGTCGTATGGGATCTGAATATCTTCCTCTATCTCAACATTGTGAGGTCCGGTAATCTTACCTGCTCCTGTATATTTCATAACAGCAGCACCACAATTCTTCTCGAATGGCTCACCTTTAACTGCATCATCGCTATATGTTACAGAGATTGTAGCTGTTGTCTCCTCGAAATCCAAACAGGTAATTGAAACCTGATATGTATCGGTAACACCTTTTGCCGGAGCTGGCAAATAAACAGTTGCAACACCCTCTGCATCTGAATACGCTGGGTCAATCTCTCCAATAGGAGCATTCAATACTGTTACACAAGCGCCCTCTACAGGAAGTCCATCGTCCTTATCGTAGATAGCCAAAGTTGCAGTATAGATAAACTCCTTAGGAAACATAGTAGCCTGGTAAGCTACAGTTTTAGTCTCTCCAACTTTTACACTTCCAATAGGAAGGGTTGTTGTTGTGCTTTTGAAGTCATTATGTTTCAACTCCAAGTTTGATACAGCAGCAGGAGCTACCTCAAAATGAACAAAAATCTGTCCATTCTGGTCTGTAGTATCGTTAATGTCGTAGTGAGTATCTGAGACATTAACACCCTCAATTGGGTTACCCTCATTATCCACTACTGTCATTGTAACATCCGCTGCACCCTGTTGGCGAACAGTGTTGGTATCAACCTCCTCGTGGTCTGTTGCACACGCAGTAGCGAAACCCAACATTAGCGCAAATGCGAAATATTTCAAATTCTTCATAATTTACTCTTTACAAATTTAAATTTGACTTCTAAATACCTGGCCGGAATACTCCTTATTGTTATCTCCTTCCAAGCCCTCATTTGGTGTCAAGGTAAATGTCGCATCGGTTTGAAGCTCAACGACATACATACCATCGCGATCAACAACATAGTTAACCAATACAATCAAATAACCGTTGATATCAGGATGAAGAGCATTTTTGTCAATTCTGTATCTGCAATATGTCATATCCTCTTTAATATTGGTTGGAGGATATGGAGATACAGGATAAGGACTAATCAAATAATCTCCACCATAAATAGGTATCAGCCATGGAGAGTAGTGCTCGAATGGCTTGTAAGTTGCATCGATCTCACTACCGTCAAATACTGGACGAATCTCTGAAAGCACAGGGTTTCCATTGATGTCTGTAATGTTATCATAAGAAGCCTTAACCTTATATGACTCATTGTGATTACGATACCACTTAAATGGAGCACGTGCAGCATCGGTAAACTTAACTGCTACCCAGCTTAGATTTGTCTTATAACTAACATGCTTTCCTGCATATTGTGGATTACGTGACTCGACAGATACTGCTGTTGGCTCGTCAACAATCTCCATATAGTCATCAAAGTTAATTCCATCAGGGTACTGAGCTATTACTGAGTCCAAACAGTGGCTTATATGCTTCATTGTCAATGAGTCCATAAACTCGTAGTGAGCAAATGGAGCTGCCCAACCAGAACTTGAAGCTCCTGTTCTATACAAACCAAAGTTTGACAAGTTATCGGTACCACTTACAACCTCTTGTGCTCCATTATCCATTGATATTGGAGAGATAAATGTAGTAGGCTCGGTCAAGATAATATTACATGCATTGTAAATATAACGTGTCTCACGCATATTAGATGCAACAATATCTATCTCATACTCTCCTAATGGAACATTTTTAGTTCCACGCGAGAACTCCAAACGTCCTCCAATCTCATTTACCTTAAAAATTGGATACTCCTTCTCGGTATATTTAGCTTTCAACAATTCAAGTGTTGTATCAGTCTCGATAGATGGTGCATCGTTCCAATATGTAACGAGTGAATTACCATACCAAGCCTCCTCGGTCATACCGGTTACAACGCTACGAATGTCAAGCAACTGCACCTTTACAGGAGTTGTGCTCATATCCAACTCCAATGCAGCAGAATTAACTGTAGAACCCTGCTCAACAGTATAGGGATTCTCAATGTAGTACACGTTATCGCTCATGTATCCCTCCTCGATATGCTCACAAGAGGTAGCAAACAACGCAATACCAGCTACTGTATAAATTAATCTCTTCATATCTCAAAATTTATTGCTCTTGTGTACTTACAAAGTAAACATCATATCCTGCACCTGTCGCAAATGTAAATGGGTAGTGTTGACTGTGCAATACATGAAGCACTGTTCCTGTGCTAGTAATGATATCAGTTGTTCTACATCCAATATTAACATCGCGCTCTGCAATCTGCTCTGACACCTTCTTGGTTGACCAATCAATCTGTGGATCATCCAAACCAGCTCCACGTACCTTTGTCAAATACAAGAACCAAGGTCTACTCTCAATCAACAAATTTCCATCTTGATACAAATCCCAATCAGCTGTGTTTGTTGACTCTGCAGTATTAACAGCCATAGGAATTCCATTTACAGTCTCGTAAATTTTTGGATCGGTCTGATTTGCATAAAGAATCTCACCCTCCTTAGCAAGATTCTTGTTATTTACAATCTTATCTTTGAACAAATACATTCTCAAAGAGTCAGCTGTGAAGTAATTAATCAAGCTGTCCATTGTCCAAGAATAGTAATCTGAAGAGATATTATACTCTACTGTATCCTCTACAAGATTTCCCTGACTATCTGTATATGTGAATGTATATACAGAATCACAGAACATCTGCACAGAATCGATACGGTTTCTCAAATAACCTGTACGAGTCTGCAATATAGTACGGATACTAAAATCGCTAAATGCGAAGAAGGTACCGCAATTGTTTACCTCATCAATCATACCCAACTGCTCAATAATATAGCAAGTTGAATCGAACATGTGTGTGGCATTACCCTTAAGGTAATCATAAACCTTGTGTTTGGTGTAATTTGAGTGCACTCCGCCATCGTTTAGATAATCACTTCCGCACGACGCCAAGATCAACACTGCAACCACAGAAAATAATATTTTTCTCATAGTTCTTACTCAATTTTAAATTACAATCTTCCCTGCCAGTAAGAGTTCTGCAAGGTAACAATGTTATTCTCAAACAATGATGGATCTACTGGCATCAAATATTTACCCTTCTCCATCTGGTTTGCAGATGTATTCTGCAACAAAGAGATTCCGGTATTGAAGTAGTAACGACACATATCATAATAACGGTGTCCCTCCAAGAATAACTCTCTGTTACGCTCATCAAGAATAGCACGGAACAATGAGGTAGAACCATCGTAGTTCTTCAAACCTGCACGATTTCTGATCTTATTCAAATCCTCCATTGCCTCAGCTGTATTTCCCAATGCTGCATTTCCCTCTGCTCTCAGCAAATAGATATCTGCCAAACGGAAAAGAATTCTATTGTTCATACAGTATAGATAGTCATCTGCATCCTCATCAAAATTGTTGAATTTGTGACATACTGGGTAACCTCCCGGAGACATTCCAAAGAATGTGAAGTAACGTAGATCATCCTCTCCGTCAACGAACAATTGCTCCAACTTTGTTTTATCAAGTTTTGCAAATGGGTCAGCCGATGTAGAACCCCATGAGGCATTTCCCCAATATGGGTTACACAAGAATGCATGATAGAAATCACTTGAAGCAGCATTACCTGTATATGTAGGAGCTGTTGCCTCATCCTTCGAACCGTAGAACTGCTGGAAAATCAACTCATCTGAAACATTCTCGGTGATAGCCTTAATATTCTCAGATGGCTCCAATTCATACATTCCCTTCTCTATAATAGCATTACATGCCTCAACGCATTTTACATAGTCGCCATCCCATGCTGCCATGTGAGCCAATGTTGCATAAACAACACCCTTATTTGCACGGTATGTCTTATCTGTTGCATTTACATAATCCCAATCCAAACGCTCAAGAGCATCGTAAAGGTCTCCATAGATAAGCTCTGCAATCTCGCTCGGAAGTGCACGAGGCAAATACTGAGCACCTACGTATGTTGAAGGTACCTCTGTTACAAGTGGAACACCACCCCATGTTCTATACATCAAGAAGTATGTATAAGCACGCAAGAAATACAACTCTCCAATCAATTGCTGTCTGTATGTCTCAGAATAACCGTCCTCTACAAACTGTGCATCGGTATAGTTATTCTCCAAGTGAACCAAAGCTCTGTTTACCTGGTTTACAATCTGATAATAACGTGTCCAGTTTCTATAAGTAGAAATTGCACCCTCGTTCTTCTCATATTGTAACTTCATCACGTAGTCCCAATCTGAAGAACCTGTTGTTGAGAATAGAGAGTTTCCTGCAATCTCTCCCAAAACCATATAGCGAGAACTACCTCCTAAAGTATAACGCAAAAGCGAATATGTTCCTACCACACCTGCGTCAGCTTGATCAGGGGTCTTCCAGAACTCCTCCTCTACAGGGAATGTATATGGAGTCTGATCAAGGAAACCGGAACATGATGTTGCACCAATTGTCAATGCTGCAACCGCCGACATTAAAATATATTTAATCTTCATTGTTCTTACTATTTAACGATTAGAATGTTAACTCAAGACCAAATGTGTACTTGTGTGGAAGTGGGTACTCATCACCACGTGCATATCCACTCTGCTGTACGTTCTCTGGATCAGGGAACGCCTTAGTCTTAGCCCATGTCTTAACATTATCCAAGTATCCGTACACTCTCAATCTTTGAAGCTTAATCTTCTGAATCAATGCTGTTGGGAAATCGTATGACAATGAGATATTCTTAATCTTGAAGAATGCTCCATTATCGATAAACAATCCAGACGCAATATTATAAAGGTCCATATATTGGTTTGTAGAGCTATATGGATACAATGTTGGAAGATCTGATGCTACACCCTCGGTTGTCCAGAAGTTCAAACCTCCGAAGTCCATAGCAGGACCGGCATAGCTACCCCAACGTCCTGTTCCGGAAGAACCGGCCCAGTTACCTCCGTTCAAACGGTCTGACAAGAATCCGTTCCAGAATTTACGTCCTGCAACGTAGCTGCAATACATTGAGAAAGAGATATTCTTCCAACGAAGCATTGCCTGCATACCTCCTACCAACTTTGGATCAGGAGAGCCGTTTGATTTCTTATCATACATATCTACAATGTAGTCTCCATTGATATCGACCAATGCAGTACATCCCGGCTCCATCTCGATAAGAGTCTGGCTACCATCATAGTACTCATTCAATCCCCAACCTCCACACATTGACAAATATCTACCTGTCAATGGATCAACAGGAATCTGATCGTATGAAGAGAATATGCCGGTCGCATTGTAGTTCTTGAACTCATATAATGGACGACCAACTGTCAATGTGTAAAGCATCCAAGAAGCTCCGGTCTCAACAGAACGGTTGTTGTATGGAAGAGACTTAATCTTGTTGAAGTTCTTAGCAGCATTGAAGTCAATTGTGAACATCCAATCGCTGTTACGTGGCAACAAATCCAAGCTCAATGTCAACTCAACTCCACTATTTCTTACAGATACCATATTGTTCTGTGAAGTTGTATAACCGGTTGTTGATGGTAGTGATGTAGAGTAAATCATATTCTCTGAATCACGAACATAGTAATCAACTGTTGCCATGATTCTCTTATTCAAGAAGTGAACATCAACTCCATAGTTCTGCTGAATTGACTGCTCCCAACCAAGTTTCTTAGAAGATACTGTAGAACCATAGTCGTATGCAATAGCATTCTGACCATTATACATGGTAGTTGACTGAGAACCGTTACTGATTGATGCAGTCATTGCTGTATATGTGTCATACAATCCGGCAGGGTCAGCTCCTGTTACTCCGTATGATGCACGGAACTTCAAGAAGTCGGTAACAACGTTCTCTGGGAACCAAGACTCCTTAGTTACAATCCATCCTGCAGATACTGATGGGAAGTGTCCCCAACGATTATCCTTACCGAAACGGCTTGAACCATCCATACGCCAGTTCACTGACAACAAATATCTATCCTTGAAGTCGTAAGATGCACGAGCGAAGAAAGACAAACGTGAACGCTCTGAAATAGAAGAACTTCCATACTGGTTCTCTGAAGAAATTCCTGTTACTGTCTTGATATCATCTGAAGATGCATCGTAACCGGAAGCGTTTACAGCGTCGCTGTAGTTATACTCAGCTCCCTGTCCCAACAACAATGATACATTGTGCTGATCATTGAATGAGTTCAAATACTGAATATAGTTCTCAACCTCCCATCTACGAGAAGCAGCCTGTCCTGCACTTGCGTATGAGCGACCATCTGTTGTTGAATAAGATGGGATAAAGTAGTCTGTTCTGTTCTCGTTCAATGAGTATGAATATGATGTTGTCCACTTCAAGTGTTTTGTAAAGTCGAGCATCAACATAACGTTGGCTGTCAAAGAACGGTTCAAGTTCTTATCCATACGACCTACTCCTCTTCCTGAGAAGTTCTGGATGTCATTCTCGGTCAAATATGCGAATGATGATGGCATTCCCCATGGAGTAAATACATTCAAATCGCCATAGCTCTTCTGTCTGCGCATCTCACTATAACGGATATTTGATGTAATGTTCATCCACTTATATGGAGACAATGTCAAGTTCAAAGATAGAGTGTGACGGTTGAAACCGGTACCAATCATAGTACCCTCCTCATCATACATATTGTATGACAAACGGTATCCCATCTTCTCAATTCTTTGAGATACTGATACATCGTAGTTCTGGATTCTTGCACCACGGAAGATCAAATCCTGCCAGTTTGTATTATTGTTGAATGCAGGGTTCAATGAGTCGGTTACCCAGTAAGAGATAAATGCATTACCATTGTTCTGTGCATTCATCTGCCACTGACTACCTTCGTATCCGAAGTAGTCACCAACAAGACCAATCTTTGAGTCACGCTCAGCCTTACCTACAGAGATTGAACGCAATGTAGGGCGATCAGAAACTCCATAGTAAGCATTTACACGAATCTGAGGCTTACTTCCCTTTGGAGTCTTGGTGGTAATCACAATCACACCATTAGCAGCACGTGCTCCGTAAATAGCAGATGCAGAAGCATCCTTCAATACGTCGATAGACTCGATATCGTTAGGGTTGATTCCTGAGATTGGATTGGTAGAGGTCAAGTCAATTTCACCAAGATCGTTCTCATCCATAATAACTCCGTCAATCACATACAATGGTGTTGAACGAGCATTCTGGCTGGCAATATTGGTATTACCACGCAAGGTAACGATACCCTTAGAACCCGGCTCTCCAGAGATATTCATAATGTTCAATCCGGCGACTTTACCTTGCAATGCCATCTCGACAGAAGGTACCGGAATATTCTCCAACTTCTCAGATGTTACAGATGATACCGCTGCAGTCGCCTTCTCACGAGTAATTGACTGGTAACCGATAACGACTACGTCCTCGATCTGTTGAACATCCTCCTCCATTGTACAGTTAATGGTTGTTTTACCATTAATGCCAATAACTTTGTCTTTGAAACCCATAAACTTGAAAGTCAAGCTACCATTAGCCGGAGCATTCAAGGTATAGTTTCCGTCAATGTCTGTACCGGTACCGATAGCGGTTCCCGTAACAATAACGTTAACACCAGGAAATGGTTGACCTAACTCGTCAACTACAGTTCCTGACACTTTCACAAACTCCTCGTCCTGCGCAAGTACAGTGGTCGGTAAAAGGATAGCCAAAGCAACTATCGCCATACGACACCAACTGCGCAATACATTGGATGTTTTTGCAATTGTCATGTTTTTTTCCATAAATTGAATTTGTTTTTAAATCATAGACTTATCTCTATTTGTTTTTTCCTTTTAGTTTATTGTTCACCCCCCTGGGGGGAGATACAATGTTTCAGTTGTTGTTTTAGCTTTTCGGTTTTACTTTTTTTTACTTTTTTAATTGTTAACACTCTATATTTTGACTTTTTCCTATTTCTATTTTACAAATCATAGCGTATAGTTAAGAAATATTTTAACATTTATAACTCCTACGATTATGTCATAAAGAGCGTAAAAATACAACTCACCCACCCTGCATCACACATACACTACAAGAGTTTGTTAGCATTTTTAACACTATTTCGCCATGCCAATAAACTGATTTACAATAATTCACACATAGCAAACGTTTTCGTCCGCAAAAGCAATAAACAATGCAAATACACTACTACACGACAAAGCAAATATAACATGAATTTGTTAAAAAGACAAAAACTTCAACTCAATTTTTTAATTTTTTTTAGGCAAATTGTAAAAGTAAGAAGAATACAAAAAAGGGCGACCGTTCTAGACGCTCACCCTTCCATGAGCTGTTACCGAGACTTGAACTCGGGACCTCTTCCTTACCAAGGAAGTGCTCTACCACTGAGCTATAACAGCATTACGAGCCTCTTGTCGGGTTCGAACCAACGACCTCGAGATTACAAATCACGCGCTCTACCAACTGAGCTAAAGAGGCAAACTACTCAAGAACAAAACTTATGAGCCTCTTGTCGGGTTCGAACCAACGACCTCGAGATTACAAATCACGCGCTCTACCAACTGAGCTAAAGAGGCAATTTTTCAAAAAGGGTAAGCGAACTATATCGCACCGCTACAACCATCTACCCTTGCTACCTTCCGATCCTGGGGGAGTTCAACAGGAGCTGGTCGTATAGGACTTACCCGAGCACAAAGGTACAAAAAAGTTTATTCCTACCAAACATTCGCAATAAAAAATATTAATAAATTTTTCTTTGACTTTTTGAAACCTTTTTAAGGCAATTTCAGTATATAGGTATAGAAGATTTAACACTTTGAGTTTATGAACTTTGCAAAAGGCTCGCTCTATTTTCCGTTTGAAAATATCGAGATTGAAAATTCGTCGAAATTACATGAATTCAAACAATTCATTTATGCTGAAAGAATCTCAGAGGCACTATTGAGCGCACAAAAAACGCTTTTTTTCGACCGAATATATGTTCTTGTTGTAAAAAACAACCAAAAAATAGCAACCTTCCCGGGCTCTCAAACAATTATTGAAGGTAAAAAACAGCCACTCGACTCGCTGTTAAATGCCCAACTTCGTTCATGGGGATATGCACATATAACACAGAATTGCAATATCTCAGCAGAGTTATCGGAAATAATGTACGCTAAACAGACCAAAGAGTTCTATCTGCACCCTATCTACTGCAGCTTTGAAGCCCTAACATTTTTGTGCTGCGCTCGGACCACACAAAACAGACACGAAATAAATGAAATTGCCGATATCAATAACATTCAAAATATGGCCATCCATATTGGTGAATGCATTGATAGAATTATTTACCGGTCACCAATCTGTCGTACATGATTTTTGCACCCCAGGCATCGGTAGCTGCGTATCGGATTTGAGTCTCTGTTAATATATCCGCTGCCCAATTAGATACACGTTGACGCTTTGAAACGTGTACTCCAAAAATTATGGCCATCAATTTTGCGAATGATTTTTCATTGATTCCATACGCTCCTACCATATTCTGTAGATCAATAAATGAAGAGGGTTGAAATTTAGCCAATTTCTGTAATGCTGCCAAATCATCCCTAATACCTACTCCTACCTTGACAATCTCTTGATTAGATAATAAATCCCCAATCGTTTTAGTAAAATTGATTTTACTTAAACGTAATAGCACTACATAATCATCGATACCTAATTGTATCATACTTACAGGATACAACGTACCCTTTTTAAACGAAGGACGTGTTTCTGTATCAAAACCTATTACCTTGGCACTAAACAAGGGTTTTAAAGCACTATCTATATCCTCGTCGCGCTCAACAACAACAACCTTCCCCTCATAAATTGCACTTGGCAATAAAGCAATCTCCTCCTTTGTAATTGTTGGTTTAAAGTCCATCTAATTACAATTATATTTAACAGTATGAATAGCCCGTAGCACATCTACGCACGCTCTTCCCCAATACAATTCAAAATTATTGTTCAAAGTCCATAAGGACTCACTCATTACACTCTCTACCCCGGAACGATAAGCCAAAACAAAATTCTTGATGTCCTGATAAATGTCAGACACCTTTTCCGATATGGTTCTCACCATAGGCTCATCCATATACCCTTCAGAACTATCGTATATTTCAAGGTAATCATCATACTCCCCCATCATTGCCTTTATCTGTGCATATAGGGCATTATATTCATCCTCGGTAACAAAATCCTCACACTCCTCATCATTATAGGTATCAATGTTTGGCATCATACTACCTTTTAAATACAAAAGTGGAATAAACTTTTGAAGTTTATCTATAAATTCCTTTTGAGACTGATTCTCCATTTCTGTAAGAAACCGACAAAACTCTTTTGCCACAGCAACAAACTCGACTACCGGAGCCGAATATACAACACTACCTATTTCGCTCATAATCCCCTATAAACTTCCTATCCCCTGACGTATTATCTCCGGCTCATCATCTGAACAATCTACAACGGTCGAAGGCTCATCGTTACCGTAACCTCCATCGATAATAACATCAACAAACTTTGAGTACTTCTCATTTATCAATTCCGGGTCGGTTGTATATTCCGATTCACCAAATTGATCTGACTTTATTGAGGTTGTCAACATTGGATTTCCCAACTCCTCAACTATTGCATGTACTATTCTATTATCAGGAATTCTTATTCCTATTGTTTTACGCAAACCCTCCAATGACGACGGCAACCCTTTAGCTGCGGGCAAAATAAAGGTGAATGGCCCGGGCAAAGAGCGTTTCATATACTTAAAGACCTCATCGCTGATCTTTGTATATTTTCCTGCCATACTGATGTCTGAACAGATTATTGAGAAAAGTGCTCTTTCAGGCTTAACGCCCTTAAGTGCAGCCACACGCTGTATGGCCTTGGGCTGCATTATATCACAACCAATGGCATATACCGTATCCGTAGGATAGATAATAACACCCCCGCGTCTCAATTCATCAACAATCTTGCGCACCTCTGCAACATTGGTATTATCCTCGTAAAGTTTAATATATCTGCTCATACAATTTAAATGTTGGGCAAAGGTAGTGAAAAATTATCTACCTTTGCAAAAAAGAATATTTTGATGAAAAAAGTTATTTCAACATTGGCAATTGTATTAACGCTGTTATTTTACAGTAATAGCAATATACTCTCTGCACAGCAAAAGGAGATTGTTGTGCAGATTCCAAAAGAAAAATTCGGTAATCAATTGAAACATACCGATTCCATTATCGTGACAACCAAAACAGGTCAAATGCTTATGTCTCAATTTTCACATAAAGGAGACCTGCTGGTACTAATCCCCGACAGAGGCATTAATAAAATTTTTATCGGGCGAGGTTTGAATAAAAACCATACCACAACATGTGGTTCCCACTACCCCGAACGGCTCGACGATATTGCATGGGAGAACAATTTAATGGCATATCGCACATACGGCCCGGCACTTCAACGCTCCGGAGAACGTGCATACGGCTACGATATATGGACCAAGAGTACATCTGAACCGGTGGTGAAAGAGCGCTACAATAACCACCTGTACAAGGGTATTTCATACCACGAGGATCATGGGAACGGCATGGATGTCTATGCTGTAGGTCCTACACTTGGAGGTGGCACCGCCGCACCATTTATAGACAGCTCTATTATATTTCCATACTGCTGGGATAGTTATGAAATTCTTGATAATGGACCAATCAGATTCACAGTTAAATTGAAATATCCATCGTTTACCATTGGCAACGATACCATCACCGAAATAAGGACGATTACCCTTGATCATGGATCATATATGAACAGAACAATAGTTGAGTATAAAGGACTTAAAAAGAGTATTCCGATTGTTGCAGGCATAGTTTTACACTCTACCGACATCAATAAATATTACGCAGACCCAAGAAACAGATTTATTACAGTTCAAGACCCGACCCAATCAGATGGTAATGGAGAGATTTTCGCGGGAGTAACTGCACCTAAGAAATTCGAGCGTACAATGACCCATTGGGAACATCTGCTTGCTGTTGATTCAATTGCACCAAACCAAAAATTTGAATACCTTTGGGGAGCATCGTGGAGCAGATGCGGAATGGATATGAAACGGTGGAATAAAACTGTTCTCCGACACCATAAAGAGCTAAACAAAGAACAACGGATCAAAATAATATTCACAAATAAATAACAGAAACACAATGAGAATAGGCAAATTTATTCTATGTCTGCTTATCTCTGCTATAACCATTCAGAGTAGCACAACTGCCGCCAAGCGAGCAGAGAAAAGCGATCGCGAAATTTGGTGCGATATTGCCTACAAAATGGCTGCGCCTGTACTTGAAAATATGAGTAAAGGGCAATTACAAGCCAACATGTTAGTAGAGACAAGCCCCACCTGGGATGGCAGAGATATTCATGTAACCTACATGGAGTGCTTTGGCAGACTAATGGCAGGAATTGCCCCATGGCTTGCACTTCCCGAAGACAACACACCAGAGGGAGAACAACGCAAACAACTTAAGGAGTGGGCATTAAAGAGCTATGCAAATGCAGTTAACCCCGAGAATCCCGACTATCTGCTATGGAGAAAAGAGGGACAAACTCTTGTCGATGCTGCCTATATTGCCGAAAGTTTCCTACGTGCATACGACGCACTTTGGATTCCACTTGATCAAACAACCAAAGAGCGTTACATTACTGAGTTTACGCAACTTAGAAGAGTTGATCCGCCATACACAAACTGGCTTCTTTTCTCGGCAACCGTTGAGTGTTTTTTAAAGAAAGCCGGTGCCGATGCCGACGAATACAGAATTCACTCTGCTCTACGCAAAGTTGAGGAGTGGTATGTAGGCGATGGCTTCTATAGCGATGGTCCTACATTTGCCTTTGACTATTACAATAGCTATGTACTTCACCCAATGTTTGTTGAGTGTCAGGAGGTAATTACCCAAGGTGGTAAATACAACATCTGGAACATGCCCAAAGGCGGTTTTGCAAATGGAGTAAAGAGAATGCAACGCTACGGATTGATTCTTGAAAGATTAATTTCGCCTGAAGGTACATTCCCTGTTTACGGACGTTCAATTACTTATCGCACAGGAACATTACAACCATTGGCACTTCTTGCCCTTCGCGGCTGGCTTCCACAAGAGCTGTCAAATGGCCAGGTCAGAGCTGCAATGAGTGCAGTAATCAAACGGATGTTCAGTGATAACCGCAACTTCAACGAAAAGGGATATTTAACCTTAGGATTCAATGGCTCACAACCTAATATTTCCGATTGGTACACAAACAACGGAAGTCTGTATATGGCATCGTTGGCCTTTTTGCCACTTGGCTTGCCTGCCGACCACCCATTCTGGACCGATGAACCACAACCATGGACCTCTAAAAAGGCCTGGGAGGGACTTGACTTTCCAAAAGACCACGCAGTAGAATGAAAAACATCCTAATTGCGATAAGCATTATAATCCTATGCAGTGCAGGGAGTTGCAACAAAAGCAACCCTCCTGACACACATAGGCTTATCCCCGTTGGTATGGGGTATAGCAAAACATCTGTCAATGCTACAATATTCCGCAAAAATTCAATAACAAGCCACAATGGGTATCAATACATATCGTACTACGATCCCGACGGCTACGTTACACTTGGAAAGCGAAAACACAACAGCACAAAATGGGAGATTAACAGAACCCAATACAAAGGGAATGTAACTGATGCCCATAATGTTATATCAATAATTGTCGATGGTAACGGATTTTTGCATGTCGCTTTTGATCATCATGGCCATTCGCTGAATTATGCCAAAAGTGTGGCTCCCGGCTCACTTGAACTTGGTGATAAAATTCCAATGATTGGTAAAGATGAATCAAATGTTACATACCCTGAATTTTACAGACTGAACGATGGTAATTTGCTATTTGCATATCGCGACGGCTCATCAGGACGAGGAAACTTAGTACTGAACAGATATGATGCAGTGGAGCAAAAGTGGTACCGTGCGCAAGACATACTTATTGACGGTGAAAATCAACGCAATGCATATTGGCAACTATATGTTGACAAACTGGGAACCATTCACGTTTCATGGGTGTGGCGCGAAAGCTGGTTGGTTGAAACCAACCACGATCTATGCTATGCACGCTCAAAAGACAACGGAGTAACCTGGGAAAAATCGAATGGCGAAAAATATACACTTCCGATTACAGCAGAAAATGCGGAATATGCAGTGTACATTCCACAGAATTCAGAGTTAATCAACCAGACAAGCATGACTGCCGATGAGAATGGAACTCCCTATATTGCAACATACTGGCGCGATAGCAATAGTCTTGTTCCACAATATAGAGTTGTTTGGCATAACGGCAATGAATGGAAAAACATGAAGGTAGGAGGAGAACTACGCAAACTTCCATTTTCACTGAGCGGAGGAGGCACCAAAATGATTCCTATTTCACGTCCTCAAATAGTTACACAAAATGGCTATTTGATATATATACACCGCGACGTAGAATTCGGATCTAAAGTAACACTTAGCTACACCTATATTCAGGGGGCTAACAAAGGGATTTATTATTGGAATACCGGAAATTATACCGATTTTAGTGTTGACGCATGGGAGCCCTCGCTCGATACAGAATTATGGCAGGAGAAAGGAATTCTCAACATTTTTGTGCAATGTGTACATCAAGGCGATGGTGAAAAGAGTGTCGAAAGTGAACCTGAAATGGTATATGTCATGGAAATTAAAAGTAAATATTAAAATTATAAGATATGAGTAAAGCAATTACCTTATTGAGTACTCTGATTACCCTAATCAGTTGTACGACAAGCACATTACCCGAATACGAGGAGGTTGTAAACATTACAACGAAGGTTAATGACTACTGGCAAACAACCCACCCAAGACACGGCAGAGCCTTTTGGGACAATGCCGCCTACCACACCGGTAATATGGAGGCATATAAACTGACGGGCAAACAAGAGTATCTTGATTTCTCAGAGGCGTGGGCAGAGCGTAATTTATGGCAGGGAGCAAAGAGTACAGACAAGGCCAATTGGAAATATAGTTACGGTGAGAGCGATGATTATGTGTTATTCGGTGATTATCAGATATGTTTTCAGGTATATGCAGACCTATACAACCTTGCCCCCGACAGCATAAAGATTGCCCGTGCTCGCGAGGTTATGGAATACGAAATGGGTACCCCACAAAACGACTACTGGTGGTGGGCCGACGGACTATACATGGTTATGCCTGTCATGACAAAACTATACAACATTACAGGCAATGAATTGTATTTAGAGAAGTTGCATGAATATTGGAGCTATGCCAACTCAATCATGTGGGACGAAGCCGAGGGCTTGTATTATCGTGACGGTAAATATGTCTATCCAAAACATAAATCCGCCAACGGCAAAAAAGATTTCTGGGCACGCGGAAATGGCTGGGTTTTAGCTGCTTTCGCAAAAGTTCTTACTGATTTACCACAGGATAATCAATACAGAGATGAGTATATCACCCACTATAAGCAGATGGCAGAGGCTTTGGTAAAAAGTCAACAACAAGAGGGTTACTGGACCAGAAGTATTCTTGATCCCGAGCACGCTCCAGGTCCGGAAACAAGCGGCACAGCCTTCTTCACATACGGTCTGATTTGGGGAGTAAACAATGGCTATTTAGAGCGAGGTCACTATTTGCCCACTATCATGAAAGCATGGACTTATCTAACCCAAACCGCTATGCAACATGACGGAAAGATTGGATATGTGCAGCCTATTGGCGAAAGAGCTATTCCTGGTCAGGTTGTTGACTCAAATTCAACTGCAAACTTCGGAGTTGGTGCATTCCTACTTGCAACCACAGAGATGGCTAAGATGGTAAAAATAAATAGGTAAATCGTAAAAAAAACGTTTAAGCTGGCAGCTTAAACGTTTTTTTTGGCTCTATACTAAGTGAGCTATCAATGAATCACGATCTCCCGGCAACAAATCTATCATCGGTAACTCAATCATTGTATAACAACCGGGTTGTTGGCGCATAGATGCTCGTGCACACGACACCATTATTTGAGCTGTCAGTGCAGGGTTATTGATTCTCATATTAAACTCAAACAACTGATTCTGAGTCTTTCCAGACACCCCTTTACGTGTAAGGTTCACTCCATGTCCCATATCTTTCAAAGCATCGACACTCTCTACCTGAAGAACGTGGGTCTCATCGGAAGCAAAATAGGGATCAGCCTTGATCGCAGAGGCAACAGAGACATAATCATATCCCTCTTCCAATTCAATATATACCATTCTGCGATGTACCCCCGTACCTGTTGGAATCGTCATTGACAATGCAGCCTTTACCCCCCTGATCGCCTTGACCGCAACAGTATGTCCCATACTCATACCGGGGCCAAAGTTGGTGTATGTTATTCCTTTTGGAGCACATGCCTCAAGCAAAGCACGTACAACAGAATCGGAACCCGGGTCCCATCCGGCACTCATTACAGAAACTCTGCCATTCTCTTTGGCAATTTTATCCAACGCAGTGTGTAACTCCACTGTCTTTGTGTGAATATCGAAACTATCAACTGTATTTATTCCCATCTCCAATGCTCTGCTTGCATATTGCAAAACACTTCGTGTCGGGGTACATAAAATTGCAACATCAATATCTTTCAATTCAGACAAATCGGCAACAACCGAATAATCAGTCAATTCCGGCTCAATAATTTGCGGATTGCGACGCACAACTCCAACAAGTTCAAAATCATCTGCAACTTGCAAAGCCTCAACAACATACTTACCTATGTTGCCATAACCGACAACTGCGGCTCTAATTTTATTCATATTGGTCTATGTTTAGTTAGTTTTTAAATGCAAAATTGAGAATAAAATCATCCACATACAACAATTTCACAATTATAATCAATGTCGTTAAATGTTACACAATAAACTTCTCTGCCTCCGCAATTGCTTGCGGTGTCCCCAAATCTATAAAACGCTCATCGTACATATATCCCTTAATATCAAATACCTTTGCCTGAGCAATATACTCATCAATAATGGAAAAGACTCCTTTGCCCGAAATATTATTTATAAAATCAGAGCTTACTATATGAATTCCACAGAAACTATAAAAATTCGATTCATAAAACTCTATGCGTGAAACCTTCTCTTCACCAGTATCAGTATTGGCCCATCCCTTCAAACACAAATCATTACCAAACTTCAATACTCTACCTCCAACACTTTTACGAATCACCATCATAGCATGAACAGGATTACTTTCATAAAGAGTTATCAACCTTGACAAATCCAGCTCTGTATGAATATCTACATTGTGTATCAATACCGGCTCACCGGGTGTAAAATATTTAGTCGCATTTTTCAAGCCTCCACCTGTATCCAACAATAAATCAGACTCATCGGATATTATCAGCTCAACATTAGGTATATCTATCTGGGCAATCTGCTCACGCATCAGGCTTGCAAAGTGGTGAATATTTATCACAATTCTTTTTATACCTGCTTGTACCATTTGCTCTATACAATGCGCTAACAAAGACTTACCATTAAGCATTACCAATGCTTTTGGTCGATCATTGGTCAATGGACGCAAACGGGTTCCCAAACCTGCCGCAAAAATCATTCCCTCCATAAAATCGTATCTTAGTCAATAGGAATTAACTTATTCTGAATTGCATACTTAACCAATGCCGCAGTATTCCGGCATCCGGTCTTTAGCAACAAATTAGCTCTGTGCTTGTCAACAGTTCTTTTGCTTATAAATAACTGATCGGCTATCTCCTGATTTGAAAAACCCTGACAAACATAAAACAGAATATCCAATTCACGTGCAGAGAGTTCGTCGTCAGGAGACTCAATATGTTCATCTACATGATCAGACCTATTTCCATTCAATCTACGATTCCAACTATCCAGAAGCTCCTCCGAGAAGAAATAATCACCATTAGATACACTTTGGATAGCCTCGCTCAGCTGATCTATACCGGCAGACTTTAATACAAAGCCCCTTGCTCCGGCATCAAGCATCTTATTAAAGTATTGATCATCCCCATACATGGTAAGGGCTATTATCTTAATATCAGGGACTCGCTGAACAGCCTTGGTAACGGCCTCAATACCACTTATTCCGTGCATCTCAATATCCATAAGAACCACATTGCTCTTGAAAATGGAAAGATTTCCAAGAAACTCCTCGCCCGATGAAGCCTCGTGAATCTTATTGACAAACCCCTGCATTGAAAGCAACAACTTCATGCCCTCGCGAAACATTTTGTGGTCATCAACTATATATAAATCTAACTTCTTCATAGTCATACTTTAAAACAACGTACAATTTATCTCTGCAATTGCTCGCATCCCTTTACCTGGATTACTGAACAACTCCAAATCACCATTACCGGAACGTAAACGGTATCGCATATTATCCAATCCCATCCCCATGGTTTCATTATTGATTACAAATCCCTTTCCATTATCGGAATATAATAGTCGCAATTTGCTATTGTCAAATGTCAATTTTACAACAACCTTGGTTGCTTTCGCATGCTTAATTGTATTGTTAATCAATTCACAAATAACCCTATACATAATTGTTTCAACTGCAAACGGGAAACGGGTATCCTTAAAATCTGCGTCGAGTTCAATGTCAAGCGTAGGCTTAATTCTTTTAACAAAGGCTTCAACAGCAGCATATAGTCCAAAGTTATTTAAAATATGGGGACTTATATTCGCCGATATTTCGCGAACGCCTATAATAGCCTCATCAACGGCCTGTTTTACACCATGAACAAGCTTTAAATTTTCGTCCTCGCTTTTATTCTTGTTAAAACCGCTCACAAGCATCTTTATTACACTCAATAATGGACCAAGACCATCGTGCAACTCTTTTGCAAAACGCTGTCGCTCATGCTCCTCAGTTTTAATTACCGCCGAGAGTATTCTATTCTCCATTTTTGCCCGAAACTCATCCATACGCTTCAAATGCTTAATCAACTTACGTACATAAAAGATTCCAAGCAAAAAGACAATTCCAATAAACGAGTTCAACCAGCGCACAACCATATCCAGCTTCTCCTCAACTCTGGCATCGGGTATATACGACGCTACCAATCCCAAAAGTTGCGTTGCCACCAAAACCAATATTCCACTTGAGATAAGAATCCACGACGCATTGAACTTGGTCTTCTTAACCAAACTGATTGCATAACCCGCAGCAATCATAAGCATTACGAGCGATACATATTGAGCTATTAACGAAATCATATCTTTCTATTTAGAACGGATAACCTATCGCAATATTTAAAACTGTGTTTCGCATCCATTTGCCATTGTTTATCAACACAAACCTTTCGCCCGGTAACTTAACCGGATCACGCAAGCGAATTCCCCAATCTACACGTATCAGGAAGAAATTTACATCTAAACGTAAGCCCGGTCCACAATCAACAGCAATATCTTTATAAAACTTTGTACTCAATAAACTTCCGGGAATTTTTTCCGACCTATTCACCTTCCACACATTGCCGGCATCAACAAACAACGCCCCCTCTAAAAGCCAAAATAATTTAAACCTATACTCCCAGTTTACCTCTAATTTGAAATCTCCCACACTATTCGGATAGCGCTCACTGACGTATGAACCGGGGCCAAGCATTCTGGCATGCCATGCACGCATATCATTGGCACCTCCGCAATAATAAGCCTCTTCGAAGGGTAAAGCCTTCATGTTTCCATAAGGATATCCCAATCCTATAAAGAACCTATAAACAAAAGCATTCGAGGCATTAAATGCTTGATGATAACGATAATCCAAATCGGCTTTCACATATTGGGCATATTTGACTCCCAATAAGTTATAATATGATCCTGTTGTATCAACGTGCTTTTTGGCATTAAAAAGAGAACTTAAACCATACATTAAATTTCCTGCAGCCTCAAAATTCACCTTCATCCAACTATAACTCGATGATTTACCTGTATTATTACCAAAATATGTAGCAGCAACATTACCGGCAGCAACAACGTGACTGGTATAGGAGCTCAATACATATTTATTCTTTAGCGATGCGAAGAATGCAGAATCCATTCTACTCATCTTCACATAATTAACATCGGCCAAATTAACATCGAAACGCCATTTCTCTCCATGACGCCACCAATATCCAAATTTTACGGTTGACACACCACGTTTGTAATAGGGGGTATCTTCGTTACTATACGAGAAAGTCATTGAGGTGTGTGGTGCATGTTTCTTTCTAAATGAGTAGAAGTTGAAGAATGGTAACCAGAATTGAGGAGTTTCAAGAGTCATATCTGCACCATACTCAACAGTACTGAAAAACTGATCCTCTTTCATGCGCTCTTTCTTTAACGCACCCCATACCTTCAAGGAGAAGTTCTCGGCACCACGGAACAGATTTCTATGGTTATATGTAAAATTACCTCCAACACCGATATTTCCGGAATTGTTTGTTCCCTCGACAAAAACATTATAAGATTGACGCTTTAATGGCGTAAGCTGTATTTCACAATCCAAAACTCCAACTGCATCCTTACGCATAGTAAGAACAATATTTACATATTTGTACAGGTTCAATGCCTGGATACGGCTATATGTCTCGGAAATTGACTCTGTATCATACAAATCGCCCGAGGCAAACTGAAGACATTGTGCAATGGCTTTAGGCTTCAATGTCAACTCGTTATAATACTTGAAAAGCACCTTGTCATACACCATTGTAGAGTATTGAAGAGTGTCTGCATTTCTGATAGCCAAAAGCTGATCAAAATTCATATTTACGGTAATATCTCCAATTCTATATATAACTGTAGCCAAACTATCCACAGTTGGAATTACAACCGATGTAATTAATTTTGCGCTATCGGGCGTACCATACTGAATTGTATCGGCAAAGTAACGCACGTAATCGGGCGAGAAGGCATAGTAACCATTATCCCTGAATGATTTAGAAACTCTATTTCGTTCATCCTCAAGAATATCTACATCCAAAGGCATCCCATTATATAACAACGACCCGGATGTATCGGCAAGCCTTATGCGGTTCATATTACTATTAATCGGAACAGCTCCCTTAACCACATTGTTACGATCCTTGTAATCAACCATTCCTACATGAGTCTGCTTTCCCGTATTCACTCGATATTCTACATGAGCCTTTTTTTTGGAATAGATTACCGTATCGGTTACCTTTGCATCATAATACCCTTTATTTCTGAGGTATGTCTCAAGCAGATATAAACTTCTGTCTGTCAAATAATCGCGATAAATAACAGGCTCCTCGCCCACCTTCTTAAACCAATTGTTAATACGTTTATCCTTGCGTCCGCTCATGTTGTAGAATGCAAGCTGCACCTTAAAGAGACCCAAAACCTTTGTGTTGGGGCGTTGACGAATTTGCTTTTTGAGCGAGGGCACATGTTGACTGTTATCACTATATTTTAATGTAACCTTATTGAGCAGATACTCATTATCAGGCACATACTTTGTAGATGCACATCCAAATAAATTGATGCACAGCACAATAAAAGCCACAAGTTTAACCCAATATATACTCTTTCCCAATGGTTTATTTTTTATAACTTTGCCACAGTGTAAAATTATACGCAATGGTAAGTAAGAACGTAACAAAATTAGTCCAAAACCTTGAAAAAAAGAAATTCAGGGATAAATATAAATTATTTAAAATCGAAGGCGAGAAGATGGTCGAGGAACTTCTACGCTCCGAGTTTAAAATTGAATATCTGTTCGCATTGGAAGAGTGGGCAAATGCAAATTCTAAAAAACTGAATTTCAAAGGATTGCAAATTGTTACCGAGAACGAAATGAAGAGCCTTTCCGATTTTCAATCTCTTCCCAAAGTATTGGCGGTTGCACATATTCCGGAAGCAATAACACCAAAAGTCGAGACAATCCGTAAAGAGCTGATATTACTGCTTAACGGAATTCAGGACCCCGGTAATTTAGGAACCATATTCAGAGTATCGGATTGGTTTGGAATAAAACATATTGTGTGCGATAAAGATTGTGCAAGCATATACAACTCCAAGGCAGTACAAGCCAGTATGGGGGCAATATTCAGGGTAAAACCAATATACGTTGCCAATGGTGCAACATGGTTATCAAGCCACAAGAATAAAGAATTCAAAAGTTACGGAACATTCCTTGAGGGGCAAAACATATACAAAACCGAATTGCCTGATTGCGGAGTAATTGTTATGGGGAATGAGGGACATGGCATTAGCCAAGAGATTGAAAATGTGACCGATACAAAAATTACAATTCCAAGCTTTTCCAATAGCGAGTTTCACTCGGAATCGCTCAACGTTGGTGTTGCTACGGGAATTATCCTTTCAGAATTTAAACGAGGAACAAAATGAATTTTGTTCCTCGTTTCATTTTGGTATTTACCAACCCCCACTGGAGTAATTAGAAAATCTTAAATCCCACCGTCAAATTAACGCCTTTACCCTTCTCAACGCCATCGCCGGTCTTTCCAATTGCGAACTTATAATCCAAATCACAGGTAATCTTCCATACATCAACTCCGACACCCACTCTACCATTCCACGCAAGTTTCTTCATTACATCCTCCCAAGCACCCTTTGCATCCTTAGCCAGAAAATCAGCCTCAGGTCCGATAAATCCACGAAGTTTCACAACTTTGGCATCTATGATGTGATATCCAACCATAACGGGAACCTGTATGTAATTAATCTTTTGATCCGAATCGGAAGCGCCCTTCATAAAGGCATAATTAACACCCGGCTCAACATACAATTTCTTCAAATTGATTCGAGCAAATGCACCAATGGCAAAACCATTTGCATCTCTTTTCAGGTTTGTCTCCTTGAACTTCAAATTTGAATATGCCCAACCGGCACGCACTCCGATATTTACCGGCTTCTGCGCAAATGCGCCTACTGAAATCAAACAGCAGAATAACGCAATGATTACTTTCTTCATGTCGTTTCTATTTAAATTGTTAATACTTTATCCTTTGTAGCATTACAAATTTAATGATTTATTTATAATTTTGCACACACATTTACTAAAGTATACCATTTTTATTGAAAAAAGTTTTTGGCTGTGATGATAAATAAGTTATTGGCTCAAAGAATTCTTATTCTCGACGGAGCAATGGGAACTGCCATTCAGGTTTTAGGACTTACCGAAGCAGATTATCGTGGCAATATATTTGCAACATGTAATACCCAACTACAGGGCAATAATGATATTCTCAATCTGACAGCCCCACAAGTTATTCAGAATATTCACAACCGCTATATTCAGGCAGGAGCCGATATAATTTCAACCAACACATTCAATGCCAATGCCATATCGCAAAATGAATATGGTTGCGCAGATTATGTTGAGCAGATTAATATTTGCGGAGCACAGATTGCACGTCAATGTGCGGACAACTGCACCGAACGTAAGATTTTTGTGGCAGGAAGCATGGGACCGACAGGAAAGACTTTGTCTCTATCGCCCGACATTAACCGCCCTGAATTCAGAGCGACCGACTTCGACACAATGAGCAATGCCTACTACACTCAGGCAAAGGCACTTGTAAAGGGAGGTGTGGATCTGCTTCTACTTGAAACCTGTTTCGACGCTCTGAACACAAAAGCGGCACTGTACGCAATACAGCAACTCAATAATGAATTGAACCGCACCATTCCCGTAATGGTTTCGGTTACAATAAATGACAAGAGCGGCAGAACCTTAACCGGAGCAACACTTGAAGCATTCTATACTGCCATAAAACACTACCCTATTCTCTCGTTTGGTCTGAACTGTTCATTTGGAGTAACAGAGTTGCGCCCATTTATAGAGCGTATTTCTGAGATTGTTGATTGTTATGTCAGCATACACCCCAATGCCGGATTACCCAACGAAATGGGCGAATACGACGAAGCTCCCTACCACACCGCCACACACCTTAAGGCCATGGCACAAGCCGGCCTGATAAACATTGCCGGCGGATGCTGCGGAACCACATTTGAACACATCAAAGCGATTGCCAAGGCGCTTAAAGAGGTGAAGCCTCGCCCATTGAAAAACCAAGCGGAGCAATTGAGTGTAAGTGGATTGGAGCGCGTTATAGTTGACAAGGAGCAGTACAATTTCACCAACATAGGCGAGCGCACAAATGTTGCCGGTTCACGCAAATTTGCCCGTCTGATTAGCGAAAAGAGCTATGAAGAGGCAGCACAGATTGCAGCTAAGCAGATCGAGGATGGAGCCTCGATTATCGACATCAATATGGATGACTCCATGCTCGACAGTGCCATAGAGATGGCCAACTTTACCCGATATATCAGCAATGACCCTCTAATTGCAAAGGCTGCGGTTATGATTGACTCGTCGGACTGGAACACCGTACTTGCAGGATTGAAAAATTTGCAGGGTAAATGCATTGTAAACTCGATAAGCTTAAAAGAGGGCGAGGATTCATTTATTGCCAAAGCCGTTGAACTTAAACGATTTGGTGCAGCTGTGGTTGTCATGGCATTCGACGAAGAGGGCCAGGCCACAACATACGCAAGAAAGATTGAGATATGCGAACGAGCATACCATTTACTGACCGAAAAAGTTCACTTCAACCCACAAGATATAATCTTCGATGTAAATGTACTTTCGGTAGCAACCGGCATTGAGGAGCATACCAACTATGGAGTTGACTTTATCCGTGCGGTGGAGTGGATAAAGAAGAACCTGCCCGGAGCAAAGACAAGCGGAGGAGTCTCAAATTTGTCATTCGCATTCCGCGGAAACAATGTGGTGCGCGAGGCAATGCACTCGGTATTCTTGTACCATGCCATCAAGGCAGGTTTGGATATGGCCATTGTAAATCCCTCACTGTTACAGATATATGACGAAATCGAGACAACACTTTTAAAGGCTGTCGAGAATGTAATATTGAACAGATCGGCACAGGCAACCGAAACTCTCATTGCTATGGCCGAGAAAATCAAAGAGCAAACCACGCAAGAAGGTGCTCCCGAAAAGGCTACAGAACCTACCAATCTTTCAATCGAAGAACGTTTGGCACACGCTCTTTGCAAAGGAAAAACCGAAACGCTTCAAGCAGATTTGATTGAGGCGCTTAACGCGAACCAAAACAATCCCGTTGCGGTTATCGAAGGCCCCTTGATGCAGGGGATGGAGCTGGTTGGCACACTGTTCGGACAGGGCAAAATGTTTCTGCCTCAGGTTGTAAAATCGGCAAAGGTAATGAAACAGGCTGTTGAAATTCTGCAACCCTATATCAATGCCCAAAATATCTCTGAAACAGAAATTCAACGTCCAAAAGTGGTAATTGCAACCGCCAAAGGCGATGTTCACGACATAGGTAAAAACATTGTTGCCATTGTACTGGAATGCAACAACTTCCAGGTAATCGACTTGGGAGTTATGGTTGATAACAAAACCATTATCGATACCATAAAGGCCGAGAATCCCGCCATTGTGGGAATCAGCGGACTTATCACTCCATCATTAAAAGAGATGGAGACACTATGCTCAATGATGGAGAGCGAGGGGCTTGAAATTCCGCTAATCGTTGGTGGAGCAACCACATCGGAGGTGCATACCGCAGTAAAACTTGCACCACTCTACAACCATGCTGTAATTTATGGTGGCGATGCCTCGCGCACATCGGTAATAGCCAAGAAATTACTCACATCGCCCGCACAAACCATTGCTGAAATCAAGCAGAGACAAGAGGAGGTTCGCACTATCTACTACACGAAAGATAGAGAGGAACAGAGTTTGGAGTATGCCACAGCACACGCTCCTATTTTGGAAATTCCAACAGAACATCCGTCATGCTCAGAGCTTAAATCAAGGGTTCCGGCCCTACCAAACGTTGAACAAATTGCAGAACGAATAGATTGGTTACAATTTATGCTCTTCTGGGGATACAAAGGGGCCTCGCTCGAAAAAATTTTAGAGAATGAATCGGCTTGCGAAACATACAACAATGCGCAACAGATTCTCAAAGAGATTATTGCCGATGGCTCTATCAGCGTAAATTACGCCATAGAGATTCTCAACGCACATAAGGAGCAGAACTCTATAGTATTTGAGAATGGCACAACCATGCCAATACAGAGAAGTTTAAGTGCTAAAGATAACTTTATATCATTGGTAGATTATCTGCCTACAGACAGAGAGATTCCTGTGGGTGTTTTCTGTGTAACTGCAAAAGATACTCACCACCATTGCGCCTGCAAATCGTATAGCCACCTAATGCGACAGGCTCTTTGCGCCCGTCTTGCCGAGGCAACAACGGCATGGCTGCATGAAACTATCTACAAAGGAGTTAACTCTATGCGCCCTGCATTCGGCTACCCGATGTGTCCCGACCATTCGCTGAAACGCATTGCCTTTAATATACTTAATGCCGAAGCGCAACTTGGTGTAAGTTTAACAGAGTCATTTGCCATAACCCCCTCAACCTCAACCTGTGGCTTGTTTGTGATTAAGGGGTGAGTAACATCATTCACAAACATTACTATATATAGTAATTAACTCAGGTAAAGATGATTGATTATGCCAAACCTTAAATTGAAGTATTCTTTCCCCAACCGCATCTGGTATATATTTAACTATAATATTACTCCTTTCTAAAGGAACTAATTCACTGCTTAAGAATTCTACACTAGCGCAATCACATGA
>CAZMOG010000019.1:0-28698 GCA_964567845.1 uncultured Odoribacter sp.
ACACGCAATTTTCATATCTTCTTTATTTTCGATAATCATATCATAAATTTCACGAATCTTCTCTTTTGTGGGATACTGTTTGGACACTCTTCCCTTAAGGTTTTTGAGCGAGGCCTCGCCTATTAAAAGTACTGCGTACGAACGTAAACCATCGCGTCCTGCACGGCCCGCCTCTTGGAAATAGGCCTCAAGTGAATCGGGAATATCTTCATGTATAACAACACGGACATTCGGCTTATCAATACCCATACCAAAAGCGTTGGTGGCAACAATCACCTTAATCTGATCATTCATCCACTTCAACTGATTGGCACTTCGTTGCTCCATAGACATTCCTGCATTATATGGAAGAGCCGAAATACCCTTTTTCGTCAAATATTCAGAAAGTTCAAATGTTGTGGCTCTGCGTCTTACATAGACAATTGCACACCCATGAACACGCTGCAGAATTCTTAGCACCTCTCCATTTTTATCCTCGGCCTTTCTTACAACATACGACAAATTCTCTCTGCGAAAACTGCCCATCAACACATTATAGTCATGGAAACCAAGTCTATCCTGAATATCAACAGCAACCTGCGGAGTTGCCGTTGCAGTCAATGCCAGAATTGGAGCATTCGGGAAACGCTCTTTTATCAATGCTATCTGCAAATAGGATGGTCGAAAATCGTAACCCCATTGTGAAATACAATGAGCCTCGTCAACTGCAATCATCGAAACAGGCAAGAGCGACAAATAACTTTGGAAACGCTCGGAAGACAATCGCTCCGGGCTAATATACAAAAGCTTCGATTTACCTGCAGCAACCTTATTCAATACCGACATAATCTGCCCGTTATCCATTCCGGAATATATAGCATCGGCACTGATTCCCAATCTATTAAGATTTTCAACCTGATCTTTCATCAATGCAATCAAAGGGGTAATAACAAGGCAAACTCCATTGAGCATCAAAGCAGGAACCTGAAAGGTCAAAGACTTTCCTCCACCCGTAGGCAACATAGCTAGCAAATCATTACCGCTAATCACCTGCTCAATGATTTCCAGCTGCATCGGACGGAAAGAGTTATACCCCCAATACTCCTTAAGTGTTTCTAAAGCTTTACTCATGTTATTATTCCTTAAAATAGTATGCGAAAGTATAATAATTTCCCCATTTTTTTGTACTTTCGCACGTAGAAAATTTATAGCTTAAAAAAAGTTGAAAAAGGGAACAATTATAATTCTTATGTTAATGCTATCGTTACTTGCATGCACTCAGAAAAGTAACGAAGATCTAACCGTAGCCAAAGTTTATGAAACTCCTCTTCTAAAGAGCGAGGTTGAAAGTTTTATCCCCAAAGGAATACTACCTGAAGATAGTCTTCTTATGGCAGAAAGCTACACACGAAATTGGATTACCCAAAAATTGCTTCTCCACTTGGCGAATGCCAACCTTAGTGACTCAGTCAGACAACTTATAAATAAACAAGTACACGAATACAAAACATCGCTCCTAATACATCAATACAAACAGGAGTTCATCAACAAAAAGTTGGAAGTAAATATTACAGACCGTGAAATCGAATCATTTTACAATACAAATAAAGAGAACTTCCTTCTTTCAACCTCGATTGCAAAGGTTTTATTTATAATTGTTCCCGAATCAGGCGACAACACCAAAACAATCAAAGAGATTGGAAAACTCTTTAAATCTAACCGTGAAGAGGATTTGAACAAACTTCAAGAGATGAGTGTCATGGTTGCAAAAAAATATGACAATTTCGACACTGCATGGATTGAAGTAAACAGAATTTTAAATCTTATTCCCGGCGATGTTGACGAATTGGAGAAAGAGATAACTACAAAAAAATATATCGAGAAAAGCGACACTATAAACCACTACTTCTTGAGAATCAACAAACTTTTACCAAAACAGACCATTGCTCCACTTGACTATGTAAGCGATGAAATCCGTTTGATACTGGAAAATCAGCATAAAATTAACTTCGAGTATGAGTTTGAGAACCAAATCAACCTGAATGCTCGTGAAAACAACCATGTAATTATTTATTAAAATCATGAATATAAGCAGAATTAAACCAATCATCATTACCCTGTTACTATTGCTTCCTGCAACTATTTGGGCACAAAGCAATGTAATCGATAAGATTGTTGCCCGCGTAGGTAATGAGTATATTTTAAAATCGGAAATCGAAAACATGTACATGCAAGAGAATAGCGGTACCACAACGAGTAATGCAGATATTCGTGCCGAGATACTGGAACAACTTTTGATTCAGAAACTCTTATGTGCCGAGGCACATCTTGATAGTATAGATGTGAATGTAACTGATCTGAATGTTCAACAAGCCGTAAACCAAAGAATTGAAGAAATGGTTCAGACAATTGGTTCAAAGGAGCGCCTGGAGCAGTACTTCGGTCAGAGCATTGACGATCTTAAAGAGGATATGTTTCCTTCATACCGCTCAATGTTGATAGCACAAGAGATGCAGGATAAAATTCAAGAGAATATTCGTGTAACACCTGCCGAAGTTCGTTCGTTCTACAAATCAATTCCAAAAGATAGTTTGGTTGAGATTCCGGCAAAATATATACTGCAGCAAATTGTGGTAAATCCAACCATCAGTGAAAGCGAAAAAGAGCGTTGTCGGGAACGTCTCCGCGATTTTCGTGAAAGAATCTCAGCCGGGACGGCATCGTTCTCAACATTGGCACTACTCTACTCCGAGGATCCCGGAAGTGCAGCACACGGAGGTGATCTGGGTTACTTTGGACGAGTTGGAATGGTTAAAGAATTCAGCGAGGTTGCTTTCAACCTAAAAGGTGACAAAGTATCTAAAATAGTTGAAACAGAATATGGTTTCCACATTATACAATTAATTGACCGTCAAGGAGAGAAAATTAGTGCCCGACACATTCTTTTAATCCCCAAAGCATCGGCTGAGGAGAAACAGGAGGCATTGAAACGCTTGGATACAATCAGAACTATGATCTTAAATAACGAGGTTACCTTTGACGAGGCCGCTCGTTACTTTTCAATGGACAAAAACTCCCGTAACAACGGTGGTTTGATTATTGATCCTAAGTCGGAAGATATCCGAATGCCAAGAACTTCTATCAGTGGTGAAATGGCAAGAGTTGTAAACAGAATGAATGTAGGCGAAATCTCTACTCCATTCGTTGATTATGATGAGCGAGGTCGCGAGGAACATAAAATAGTTAAAATAAAGGAGTATTTCCCCGCACACATCGCAAACCTTGAGGAGGATTGGAGTATATTTGAGCGCATGGTACTGCACGAAAAGGAGCAAAAAGCTTTGATAAAATGGGTTGAAGAGAAACAAAAGAATACCTATATCTCTATCGACGACGAGTACAAAGATGCGAACTTCCACTATGATGGATGGGTTAAATAGAGTTAGTAGTTAGAAAGAAGTTAATGAGGTTAGGTTTGAAGATATTGACATTGACATTGATTTTGGTTTTGCTGATTGGAATCGGCAATACAAATAACGTTATAGCGCAGAGCGAAGGGAATAAGGCAAAGATAAAAATCTTACATGCAAAGGTAGCCTATCCCGGGCGCGACACATTGCCGACAAGATTGGTTGGCGAGGTAAAATTACAACATAATGAAATGATAATGACTTGCGATAGTCTATATCAGTATGATCATATTAACTTTATCAAAGCATTCGGTCATGTTCACATGGTTCAAAACGACACCATGAACATGTGGGGCGACTATGCAACCTATGATGGTAATAGCCAAATGGCAAAGGTACGTGACAATGTAAAATTGGACGACAACACCATTACGCTAACCACAAATTTCCTTGACTACGACGCAGGAAACAAGATTGGGCACTACTTCAATTCCGGTAAAATTTTCGACGAGGTAAATACTCTTGAAAGTGAACACGGTTACTACTACATGCCTATCAAACAAATGTTCTTTAAAGACGATGTAGTTGTAACCTCGCCCGAATACACAATGTACTCGGACACAATGAAATACCAGACAGTAACCAAAGTAATCAGTATTCTGGGGCCAACAACAATTGAGGGAGAGAACAGAACACTATACTCGGAAGATGGTTGGTATAATTCATTAACAGCACACTCTGAGTTATACAAAAACAACAAAATCAGTTTTAATACCTACACCGGACGTGCAGATACAATTGTTGCTGACAGCGCTACCAATATGATTATTATGCGCAACGGAATTCATCTGCTCGACTCCATTAACAACGTTATAATCGAGGGACGCTATGGTGAAATGTATAAAGAGACCAATTTTGCCTTTGTAACCGATAGTGCTCTGCTCACTATGGTTGGTAATCCGGACTCGCTATTCCTACATGCAGATACCCTTACCCTAAGAAAGGAGATTCGCGACAGCATTGAGACAAATATAGTTGATGCATACAACCGGGTAAGAATGTACAACCGCGAATTGCAAGCCATATGCGACTCCATGAGCTTTACAACAAAAGACTCATTGGTATATCTGTATAATGACCCTGTAGTCTGGGCAAGTGGTAATCAACTTACTGCAAAAGTCATTGACCTAAAGATGAAAAACGGCTTGGCAGATCAGTTCCACATGAACGACGAGGCTCTGATTGTAAATCCAATGGATCCTAAACTGATAAAGATTATTGATACAACAATGTATAACCAGATTAAAGGAAGAACAGTTACCGGCTATCTTCGCAACAATGAGTTGTATCAGGTATTCGTCGATGGTAGTGGCGAGACTATCTACTATCCTGATGATCAAGGTTATCCATTTGCATTGACAAAGGTTCAAAGTTCACAGATTCGTATAGAATTGGAGAATAGACAGATTCAAACCATCACCTTTTTGAGTAAACCGGAAGGTACAATGAATCCATTGTTTATGGTTGACGAGAGTACGAAATATTTGGGTGGCTTTAAGTGGCGTGAATCTGAACGCCCCACATCAAAAAGTTCAATTTTCGAGTAAGTTCAATCTTCACCTCTCCCATCTCTAACCCTCTGAGCTGCCTTTTGATAATCTTTGCCGATGAACTCGGAGTACGGGATGGGCGAACCTATTGAGATTTTTAAATGGAGGCCTCGCTTATTAAAAGTCTCACGTGGGAGCAACAACATTTCAAGATTAACCGGGATATGCAAACGGCGTCGCCATAAAGCAAAATTGTAAAAGAAATTCGAATTTTGGCCATGAATCTTAATGGGCACAACATTTCGCTTATGCTCTACTGATTTGGCAATAAAGTGTTTCTTCCACTCCAAATCTTGAATCTTGCCATTAATTTTACGGCTCACCAAACCTGCAGGAAATATGATAACCTGTGCATCCGATTTATATACTGACTCCAAATCGTGAGCAGCTTTACGGCTAAATGCTCCATGCTTATTTACAGGAACGAATACATTATTCAAATTCTGTAAATTCATCAAAAAATCGTTCACAGGGAACTTAATTGTATCGTAATACTTTCCTAAAAAGGCAATCAAGGCAATTCCATCGGGTCCGCCAAAGGGATGATTCGAGGCAAAAAGCACACGTTCTCCCCTTAATGGCAAATTCTCTTTTCCCTCAATCTCAAAAGATAAATCAAGGTACTCTACCATACCTTCAGCAAACGCTATCCCCTGTCTATCACCGTATTTATCAAGAAAGTCATTAATCTCATTCAAATGAATCAACCTTGCCAACGCCCTATACAGGAAATTCGGGATATACCTTGCCATTACCGGTTTCTTCGACGCTACAACCTCTTTTATATCAATCTTTTTTATTGCCATTGAAAACAAATTTCACCCATTAGAAAATCAAAATTACCTCTTTTTCTCAAGAAAATCCAAACAGAAAGCGGTGAAAATTCGTTACACACATTACAAACTTAATTATAACCTTATGAGAAAATGGTTTTTATTGGCGGGAATTATTGGAATTCCAACACTTCTCGTATCGTGCAACTCTCAACGCGGCATGCAAAAAGAGGTAATACAAAGTGCCGCCATGAGCAGAACAGTTCCATCGCAGCTTGAATCGTATGCAGGCGATATTAATTTTGATTATGTAGTGGACTTCGTTCCAGGTGAGTTTAAAAAGAACACCGTCATGAAGATTACTCCTGTCATGGAGTACAATGAACGGGTTGTAAAACTTGACCCGATCTATCTACAGGGCGAGGGAATTAAACATTCCAACTACACTGTAATTCCGAACAACAAGGCTACAACCTACTCAAAGCCTATCCGAATGCAGTACAGGCCCGGAATGGAAAACGCTGTACTATGGGCAGAGATTGAGACAAACAACGCTCATGGAAACAAGGGAGTTGCTTTTGAACCGATTGTTGTCAATCCCGACGGAATTGAGGTATGGCAACAGGAGCCGCTTCTGATTAACGGCGTAAAATATGTGCCTGTAATGGTTCAAGATTTCATAAATACCGTTCCTATTGAACAGGTCGGATGCGTTGGTTGTTATGTCAACTTCCCTATGTCCCAAGCTACAATCAGCAGCCAGGAGGCACACAACAAAAGTATAGTTCAAGCCCAAAAGAACTTGAACCATGCATTAGCGCCTAAAGGTGCAAAAATTTCGAAAGTTGTTATGGTAATATCAACCTCGCCCGATGGAAGCGAAGCAGGAAATGAGAACCTTACAAAGGCAAGAGCGGAAAGCGCTAAAGCATGTTTCATGAAAGATTTGAATTTGGGAAGCTCGCCAAATGCAAAGAGCGCCAACTACATTACCGAGTCATGCGTGAGTGAAAACTGGGAGGGTTTGTACGAACAGTTGCAGACATCGAACATAACTGCCAAAAACGAAATTGTAAAGGATTTGCAATCAATCAAGGATAAAAATGCACGCAGTGCAAAATTGGTTGAATATATCAAGAAATATCCGGTAATCAAGAATGAAATTCTTCCATCATTGCGTCGTGCTGATTGTTATGTATTCTATACGGTTCCCGAGTACCAGGTTGAGCAGGTTGTAACCTATGCCCCACAAATCGAGACAATGGTAATGACTCCTCCAACCGATTGGAAAGCGCTTAATGATTTGGCTGTAATCGCCATCCAAAAGGGCAAATATAAAAAGGCTCAAAAACTCTTGGAGAGTGCTGCAGTTATTGCCAAGGGTAATGCCATTATCTACAACAACATGGGAATTTCATGCGCTGGTCAGGGTAA
Source organism: uncultured Odoribacter sp. (assembly GCA_964567845.1). GTDB lineage: Bacteria > Bacteroidota > Bacteroidia > Bacteroidales > Marinifilaceae > RGIG9079. The sequence goes on from CAZMOG010000019.1 coordinate 7,207, forward strand.
CATAGTTCAAGCTACCGACCACTTCAACAAGGCACAAATCAGAAAAGAGGCTAAGTACAACATGGGACTTCTATTAATGGAGAGTGGCGAGTATAAAAAGGCTCAAAACTATCTAAACTCAAATCCAAATGCTGCATTGGCATATTGTCAGCTTCAAAATGGAGATAATCGCGAGGCCTTGAAGACCTTAAAACAGATTGCAAAGCACAATGGAAATGACTATTATCTATTGGCTGTTGCAGCTGCACGTTGCAATGAGCCGGCTACAATGGGCGAGGCCTTAAAAACTGCTGCTCACCACGACAAGCACCTTAAACACAAAGCTAAACACGACACTGAATTCTACCCATACAGAAACACAGACCAGTATAAAAACGCTGTAAAATAATGGGCAATAGAATTGAATATGTATAAAAAAATTGAGTTTTGCATTTTTGCAAAACTCAATTTCCTATTATCAATTCCTAATTAGAAATTACTCTTCGTTACGCTCCTGACGTGGACGGAACTCACGACGCTCCGGACGTGGTCCATTGTTCTCGCGTCTTGGACGATCTCCACGGAACTCACGACGCTCCGGACGCTCAGGTCTTTCAGGACGCTCAACATATCCCTCCGGCCTTGGCAAAAGAACCTTACGAGAAAGTCTCAACTTTCCAGTCTTTGCATCAATCTCCAACAACTTAACCTGAACCTTATCTCCCTCGTGAAGAACATCCTCTACGTTCTCGATACGTGTATAGTCAAGTTCTGAAACGTGCAACAAACCATCCTTACCTGGAAGAATCTCTACGAAAGCTCCGAATGGAACAATTGATTTAACAACACCCTCGTAAACCTCTCCGACCTCAGGTTTTGCAACAATACCCTTAATTCTTGAAACAGCAATATTGATGCTCTCGGCATTTGGAGCAGATACACAAACAATACCCTTGTTCTCAACCTCCTCGATTGTAACAACCGCACCGCTCTTCTCCTGAATATCCTGAATAATCTTACCACCGGGGCCAATGATAGCACCAATCTGATCCTTATCAACATTGAACTGAACCAAACGAGGTGCATGTGGCTTAAGGTCTGCACGTGGCTCAGGCATTGTATCAAGGATAATATCCATGATATGCATTCTTCCACGACGAGCCTGATCCAAAGCTCTCTCAAGAATATCGTATGACAATCCGTCAACCTTAATATCCATCTGGGTAGCAGTAATACCATCGCGAGTACCTGTTACCTTGAAGTCCATATCTCCCAAGTGATCCTCGTCACCCAAGATATCAGAAAGTACAGCATACTTCTCACATCCCTTATCGGTGATAAGACCCATTGCAATTCCTGTTACAGGCTTCTTCATTGGAACTCCGGCATCCATCAATGCCAATGTTCCAGCACATACGGTTGCCATTGAAGATGAACCGTTTGACTCAAGAATATCCGATACTACACGTACTGTATATGGATAATCCTCCGGAATCATTCTCTTCAATGCACGGTAAGCAAGGTTTCCGTGACCAATTTCACGACGACCAATTCCACGGCTTGCCTTAGCCTCTCCAGTTGAGAATGGAGGGAAGTTATAGTGCAACATGAAACGCTCTTTACCACGCTCAGTAGCCTCGTCAATAATCTTCTCATCAAGCTTGGTACCCAATGTACATGTTGACAATGACTGAGTCTCACCACGGGTAAATACCGATGATCCGTGTGGTCCCGGCAAATAATCAACCTCGCACCAGATTGGACGGATCTGATCGGTGTTACGACCGTCAAGACGAACGCCCTCGTCCAAAATCATACGACGCATAGCCTCTTTCTCTACTGCATGGTAGTAACGAGAAACCATAAATGCCTTAGCCTCGCGCTCCTCCTCTGGAATAGACTCCATGTACTCATCCTTAACAGCCTTCAACATATCCAAACGTTTATGTTTGTCTGCTGTGCATGTACGGCAAGCATCGTAAGCCTTCTGATAGCACTTATCCCATACATCCTGCTTCAACTCCTCGTCGTTTGTCTCGTGACAGTATGTACGTTTTTCCTTAGCAACCTCTTTCATCAACTCCATCTGCACCAAACAGTGCTCCTTAATGGCATCGTGAGCAAACTTGATTGCTTCGAGCATCTCCTTCTCAGAAATCTCGTTCATCTCACCCTCAACCATCATGATGTTCTCGTAGGTTGCACCTACCATAATATCAATATCAGCATCCTTCATCTGCGATGCTGTAGGGTTGATAACCAACTCTCCATTTACACGAGCAACTCTAACCTCTGAAATAGGACCATTGAATGGAACATCACTAACAGCCAAAGCAGCAGAAGCAGCCAATCCTGCCAAGCAATCCGGCATTGACTCCTCGTCGGCAGAGTAAAGAGTTACCTGAACAAAAGTCTCTGCATGGTAATCGTCCGGGAACAATGGACGCAATGCACGGTCAACCAAACGAGAGACCAAAATCTCATAATCTGAAGCGCGACCCTCACGCTTTGTAAAACCTCCGGGGAAACGACCTACCGAAGCAAATTTCTCCTTGTAATCAACAGAAAGGGGCATAAAATCAACATCGGGACCAGCCTCCTGAGCAGAACAAACTGTTGCCAAAAGCATGGTATTGCCACACTTAAGCATAACAGCTCCGTCAGCCTGCTTAGCCAACTTTCCTGTTTCAAGGGTGATTACTCTACCATCTGCAAGAGTAATCTGTTTCTCAATCACATTCATATCTTAATCTTAAAATCTCTTACAAACAAAACGTTTCGGCATTTTGTAAGAAAGGCCTGCCCGACGACTTGTCAGACAGGCCCTCTTGAATTTTCGAACTGAGTAAATAAAATTACTTACGCAATCCTAATGCCTTGATAATTGCGCGGTAACGCTCAATGTCACGGTCCTTCAAATAGTCAAGCAACTGCCTGCGTTTTCCAACCAATTTGGTCAATGCTCTTTGAGTAGCATAATCCTTACGATTTGCCTTCAAGTGACCGGTTAGGTGGCTGATACGGTAAGAAAATAAGGCAATCTGGCTCTCTGCAGAACCGGTATCCTTATTAGACTTTCCGTACTGAGAAAAAAGCTCTTCTTTCTTTTCAGATGTCAAGTACATGATTTTTAACGTTTTAATTAGTTTATAAATTTAACGGCACAAAATTACAACAAAATTTCCTAACCACCAAACAAAACCCCAACAAAAATCTCACTCCTAACTAATCAATTGCTAATTGCTAATTATTTCATACCTTTGCAACTCAAATAAAAATCACCAACATGAAAAAAATACTGACACTACTAATAGCACTGACCATAACAATCGCCTCTCAGGCACAAAAAACAGAAATAAAATTCTCGGAAAAATCGCACTTCTTTGGAAACATACCCGAGAAAGAGGGCGAAGTGGAGTGCAAATTCACCTATACAAACATCGGCACTGCCCCATTAGTTATCAACGAGATACGTACAGGATGCAACTGCACTACAAGCCAATGGGACAAAGAGTCACTCGCACCGGGTCAAAAAGGAACACTAACCGTCATCTTTGATCCCGAAGGACTTTCCGGTAAATTCGTAAAGAGCATTGCCGTATTTACAAACACCACTCCATCGGTACAAAACTTAACAATTCGTGGTTACGTAATTCCACAGAAGAACGGTCCTTTTGACAACTTCCCTATAAAATTGGGACACATTCGTATGGATAGCGACTCTGTGAACATGCAAACATTGAATCAGGGCAACACCTACATCAAGGATATTCAGATAATCAACAGCAGTAAAGAGGAGGTGGATTTACAAGCAGAGATAGCCACAAAAGGTATCGAAGCACAAATTACTCCTGCCCGACTTGCACCACTACAACAGGGGAAAATTACAATCAGCTGGGAGACAAACGACAAAACTCCTATTGGACCGATAATCGACGAGATAAAAATCATACAAAACGGACAACTTGCCGGAGCAATTCCGACAGTTGCCGACATACATGATAACTTCTCAATGTACAAGGGCAACTACACAAATGCACCATTCATGCAAATTGACCACAATGAGTATGACTTTGGAGCAATTGCAAATGGAGTTGAAATTGCCCACGAACTGCTTATTCGCAACAACGGTAAAAGCGAACTTCAAATCCTTAAGACCGTGTGCAACGATCCGAATGTTTCCGTTGAGATGAAAAAGGGAATTAAGGCAGGAAAAAGTAGAAAAATGGTTCTTACCGTAAAGAGTAATGACCAGCCCTCGCTCAGATGTGCAGATATTCTGCTCTACACCAACGATCCTCAAAATCCCGTAGTACCCTTCACTTTGTACTATGAAATAAACTAACCATGAACCATCTATCCCCTTTAACCATCCTACTTACCCTACTACTCACTGTAAGCGCAAATGCACAACAGAAACAGGTAGGATCGCTACTCTTCAACACGAACAGGATAGAGGCTGGCATAGTTGTTTTAGGCGAGGCCACAAGTGACACCCTCAAATGCTACAACCCCACTTCTGATACGCTCTATGTAGCTACCGCCGAGGCTCCCGAAGGGTTGATGGCACGTTTCAATAAAGATATAATCCCCCCAAAGGATTCTGCACTCTTAATCGTTACGCTCCACGAAACAGATCCGGAAAAGGTGGGCTACTATGTCCAAACATTCTCGTTGGTTCAAAACGGCGAATACATTCTATATCCATACTTCAGCTACACGGCCAAATTAGAGCAGAAGTTTTCACACTATACCGAAGAACAGTTGGCTGCAGCACCCAAAATTCAATGCAGTGAACCCAACTTCAACTTCGGTCAAATCAGCCATGGTTCAAAAGTTAAACACACCTTCCACATAACCAATCAAGGCAAAAGCGATTTAGAGATATACAACATTACAACCGGATGCGGTTGCACAGAAGCCACAGCCGATTTAATGGTTGTACCTTCGGGTATGAGCACAAAAATTGCCGTAACGTTTGACTCGCAAAACCGCTACGGCAATCAATATAAAACTATAACAATATACAACAACTCCCCCCTTACTCCGGAATATCAACTCTCCATCTCAGGCACGATAAAATAAAAATTCTCCCCATCAGGGTCAATTAGGTTGGTTGGGTTGTTAGCGCAATAGGTATTATTATTATCATTAACCACTTTATTTCTCATGGTATAAACATATCGTTAACTATATCTACTATCTTGCCGTCTCTAATTTCGATTCTATAAAACAATAAGATTTTTTCTCCGTCTTTCAATTTTCTACACTTTAATGTCTCCTCATTTGAATCTATCCGTCCATACATCTTTCTAAAATCACGTGTTTCATAATCATAATACCACCTTATAGGGTTAGCAAGATTAAATAAATATGGTAAAGCCGAAGTTCTCATAGGATAACTAAATAACTCATACGATTCATACATTTGATCATATAATGTCCCATTTGTGTTAAATTCAAACTCTACTTCTTCTACCCCATATTTTATCGTATCCCATAAAATACGGTCGTTATATATTTCGTGAAGGTATAGACGACTATTATTGGAATTAAATTTAGCTGTATTAAATAGAGAATTATTTGAAACTTCTAAATAATAGTATAAAGTATCTGAATGCATATTTGCGCTGCAAAGAGAGTCTATCATTGGAATTACATAACGCTTCTCCCACTCTTTCATTCTGGGATGTTTTCTTAGAATTGAAGAGTAATAAGAGTTTTCGCCTAAAGAGTCCAACAAATGCGATAGAAAACTATTTTCAACTCTTTCATGAAGAATAGCTTTATCTATAACTCGGTTTGATTGAATAGCGTCATGTTCCAATGCATATAATTGAGCTTGTCTATATTGATACAGATCAAAATATTCAAAATCAAATTTCGTACGTTCCGTTATCTTACCATTGGATATTACAATCTTGTGAAATACAAGATGGGGATTAGGTGTAAAAACTCCATTAGAATATGAGAGATTAAAATGGTAAGATTCATTCGTTTCATAATCCAAGCATAGTGTATGCAACATTTTTCTATCATTACTTATCAATGCTTGACGCATATATTCCGGTAACCACCCTATTTGCACTTGTTCATTAGGTGTTAAACTCATAAAAACATTAATATCACTGCGCCATCCATTGTATGGATATTTTCTCCCGCTAATTACTTTATGATTTCTACCTTCTAATAAAAACTCACCATCATGTTGAAACAAATAAATAGTATCATTATCATAGTCAACAACATTTAACGAATCTATTATTGAATAAAAAATGGAATCGCTCCTATTAATTTTATGAGTTTCATTTATATATTCATATCTGAAACCTGTGAGAATCTCCAGCAACACTCTATTAAATGGATGAAGTTTAGGGGAGTGGCGCCACATCCAGCTATTAAACGGAGGTGCATCTACTCTATACCACTCCTTATCTCTTTTAGCCTTACCGGTCAATAGCTCCACAAATGAATGTGTACCGTTCTCTTGAGCATGAACTTCAACTATATTTATACAGAATAATGACACTATAATGACACTATAATAAAGACGCTCACTCCTATAAAATGCCATGCTCTACTTGTATTCATAAGGTTTTTGTTTTTTCGGATTTATAACTTTATAATTGGTCTTATCGTGTCCACTACCCCAATAATATCTGCTTCTATTGCTGTTGGGAAACACAAGCACATCCTTGCCTGTAGTTCTAATAATTCCATTACTAGGCACCGTATAATGAGTTCTCAATAAAGATCCATGCTCTACTCTGCTCAAGTTTTCAACATGTGTTGCATGAATTTCGCTTCTTAATAATCTTTTCCCTCCAGACGTGTATCGCCACATCCTTCTTAGGTTTCTTGGAATTTTAACATGATCGTAAAAATGAGTTAATTCATGAATTAAAGAAAATGCTGATTCTTCAAGATTATACTCAGTATAAATCTTTCCATTTAACACCTTTGAAAATTCAATGCCATTCTTCTTCATCTCATCTGGACTATACCAGTTTACACTGCCTTTTATATTAGTATAGACTTTGTCTACAAGAAAATCGCTTTTTTGTTTGTTAGGATCATACTTGTTTTCTAGATTAGCTTTATCAGTTTCACACCTTATCACAACAACCTCTGCCATATCCACTAATCGGTCTATAAATAATTTCCCATTAACTCCGGACATAAGGAAATTCAACGCCCTTGTTAAAGCATCAAGATAAGGACTAGAAAAACCATCCTCTCCATATTTAATTCCACTATCAAGATGAACCAAATAGCCTTCACCGCCAATTGAGAACCACGAATATAAACGCTTATTCACATATATAGATTCATCGCCTAAATTAAAGGTACCTCCTCCAAGAGCCCATATCTCTTCCCCATCAGGGTCAATCAGGTTAGTTGGGTTGTTGGCACAATAGGTGTAAGGGGGTTGTTTTCATATCGCAAGGCATTTGAGAGGTTCGCTTTGCAATATAATACAATATTTGCGGAAATGCAAGAAAAAAGGATAAAAAACAGGCATAAAAAGCACTAATATCATTTAGAGAGTATGTTACCTCTAAATGATATTAGTAAGATCTATACTAATCAGCATAAGTTGGCTCAAAACCCAGCTGATTGAAATCGAATGAGTAGAGTGCAATATCTCGCAAATACTGAGAATCATTGAACCATGAATCTGCACTCTTATATGTCTCCAATAAATTTGATGGAACATAAGTTGTTATAAATGCCCACACCAATGGACGCATACCCTCGCCTGTTGGAGGGGTTGTAGCCTCGGAATATACATATCTAACCTGCTGACAAGCACTGAACGCACCATCATCGGCAGTTGTCAATGTCTTTGGAAGCTGCAAATGAGTCATGTCAATACAATTGAAGAACGTGCGATACTCAAGTTTAGCGATACTTGCCTTAATAATTGCCATTTTAAGTTTTTTACACTCAGCAAACGCCAACATACCAATCTCGGTAACACTCTCAGGTATTCTGAGGAATGTAAAGTCGTTACCCTCGAAAGCAGAACTTCCAATACTCTTCAATCCCTCAGGGAAATTAACCTCGGTCAAAGAACAACCTTTAAAGGCACTTTCACCAATATCCATTAAATTCTCGGGGAATTCTATTGCGGTAATTCCGGTATTTTCAAAAGCGCCATCGCCTATACTGATAATACTCTTTGGCAACTCAATTGCCGTAAGCGCTGTACATCCACTAAAAACAATGCCGGGGACCTCGGTTAATGTTGCAGGGATATTAGCCTTTTCCAAGGCAATACAATTAGCAAAGGCACCGGAACCCAGCGAGGTAATGCCAAGGGGCAACACTATCTCTTTCAACAAAGTACACCCTTCAAAGCACCCCATTCCAATTGAACGTAAATCGTCATTAAATTCAATACTCTTCAAGGCTGTTGCGCCATTAAATACGTAATCATCAAAACTTGTTATTCCACTTACGTCAATACTCTCAAGACTTGTACAATACAAAAAACAGTATTCGGGCAATGAATTAACTTCGGTTGGGATATTGATCTTTTCAAGGGAGCTGCAAAGTGCAAATTGCGAACCTCCACGTCCACCTCCGTATGTGCTGAACTTTGTAATTGAATTCGGCAACACAACCTCCTTCAATGAAGTACGCTCAAAAAACATTCCGGTCTCCAACTCGGTAACACCGTATGGAATTTCAACTCTCTCCAAAGATTCACATCCCCAAAAAGCAGAGTGCCCTATTGATGTTACTCCTGATGGAATATTTACACTCTTTAATGATTTACAATTGTCAAAGGCATATGAACCTATCTCAACAACCTTTTCCGGAATATTTACACTAACCAATGATATACAATCCTCAAAGGTACTTACAGGAATCCTGATTATATTTTCAGGCAATATTACTCTTTTTAAAAGGGCCATATTTATAAAAGCTTGAGTAGGAATCGAAATAAACTCTCCGTAGCCTTCAAGAATGGCATTAGACTCTAATCCACTTAAATCAACAAACTTCAATGTTGTGAAATAGGTACTGAGTGTATAATAATCCTCGTCACTCATATATCCTGTAATAACGATACTCTCGGTATTGACCATCTGATCTTTGGTTAATTTAGACTCAAGTGTCTCACCCTCGTTCAAATGAACACGCACCAAATCTGAAGAGTATTGTACCACACCTACGGAAGTCTTTACCCCCTGCTTGTTATTGATGAAGATAATATCACCATCGCGAACGGTTCCACTGTTGTTTGCAGTCACCTTAAATGTGTATACCCCATTCTCAACTCCGGTATACTCAACCCAATCAAGAGACTCGCTAACCTGCAAATTCACATTAGTCAAAGCGGTAATAGTAAAGGTCTGTCCATCTTCACTGCATGAAACAGTTCCCTGAATCTTAGCGTATGGCTCACCACCTTGAACCACCCGATAACTGTGCACTTCAGTAATTTCACCTGTCTCTATGTTGCGAATGCCGTAATAAACTGTTAGTGTTCGCTCTTCGGTTGTAGGATTAGGAGCAACAATCAATGGAGTGTAGTATCCATAATCCTCGTTTCTTACTGGGAAACTCTCTATTGCATCCTCAACATCAGAGTAGTAGATCTCCTCATAAAATTCACTCATTGAACCATTATGCCAGAAAGTTGTTTCAACCACTCCACTCTCCAATGTTCCTCCTTGCGAAGCCATATCTACACTTTCAATCAATTCGTTCACCACCAACTTTGCATGTTGTAGGAACATATTAACGTTCATTACATCATGATGTTTAAAAGCAGTCTCGCGCTCCTCGTATGTATCATTCGGGTCAACTTCAATGATTAAATTGTAAACATAGTCAAACCCCTCAACAACGGTATCCTTTACTGTAAAACGGGTGTTAATCCAATCCTCACGAAACATGTCAATTTCCTCTTCCGCCCAAGTCGCTGAGTTTGAAGCAACAACCAATGTAATGGTTTCGCCATATGGAGACAAAACAATAACCTTATCTTCATTGGCACCAACAATATACAGGAAACGATCATCCTTTACAACAACATCTCCTCCATTTTCAGTGCTCTGGTTAGGACCATTGTCAACATTACCATCACTCTCTTCATCAGCTCCACCACAAGCTATAAAAAGTGCACCAAGCACAAACAACCAAAAAAATCTTGACATTTTCATATTCTGTTTATAGTTTATCTCTCAATATACTGACGTCCCTCGATTACCTCGGGATTCTCGGTAACAACCGCATTTGTCACATACTCCAATCTCTTGTTGGCAACCGTTACCGACACTCCACTTAAAATATACTTGCTTTCATAGGGTTTATAGGTAACCAATAGTTCAAGGGTTGCAGGGGTTGAACTATTTGCAACAAAATTATAACCAAGGTAGTTTGTTCCAACCAGTTCAAACTTTGCATGATATTGAACTACCGCCTTATTCTGTGTGTCAACATAAATCTCACCTGTGCAACTTTTTGCATCGGCCGGATATACATTGGCACGGGTAGGAGTCTCAACAACAAAGCCAATTACCTGAATTTCACGACCATCAATATTGGTAATACCATTGTCTATGAATGTATATTCATCATTTATACTCTGATCCAGAACATTTCTTGGAGCCATTACCACATCGCTATTGATAATCTCGTCCATTAGGGTTAAACCATCGTATGCACTAATCGGATTGAACGAGCGGTTAGCCTGATTGAAACGGTATCCATGGTGCACGTAGAAATCCTTGGCATTCATTCTGGCATAGCCCAATGAGTTATAAATCACAACCTCGGCATCGCGAAAATGCTCGCCTCCCGGAGTTGCTGTCTTCTCCACAAATTTACCCACATAGTTATATGGGACGTTAATGTAATTACGCGAGATATTGTCAACAGCCTCGCGCAATAACTTCCTGTAAACCATTGATTTTCCATAAACATCAACATCGCCTACATTATAAATCACCGGGGTTACTTCAACAATCAGTTCACCCTTCTCCGAATCGACAATAGCCTTTGCAATTGGCAAATCCACAGTTGTAAATCCCACTGCCGAAATCTTAAACGATAACTCCTTCATCAATTCTGTATAGCCTATGGAAAAGTTTCCATCAGAATCCGATGATGCTCCATGCGTAGTTCCCGGCAATATAATATTTGCGAAGGGAACAGGCTCCTTTGTCTCTTTGTTTATCAGTCGTCCTTTCAACTCAGCCATCTGTGCAACAGCCATAAAAGGAAGCGCAAACATCATTGCTGTAACGATAACTTTCAATTTCATACCGTATCTAATTATTTTTTTATAACTTTGCCCAAAGGTACGGAATATAATCAAAATTTCAAACAGATTAAAAGTATGAGAAATTCAGCAATAGTTTTGTGTGGCATTATGCTTCTTGGAGGCATGACAACATCGTGTGTATCAAAGAAAAAATTTGATGCTCTTACACATGAAAAGTGGAATGCGGATAATAAAATAGCCGAGCTAACCTCACAAATAACACAAAATGCCGAGGAGTTTAACGCTATCCGCTATGATTTAACTCTGAATAATGCTGAGAAAGATAAAACAATACAGGAGCTTAGCGTAAAGCTTAAACAGGCCAATCAGATTGCAGAGGAGTTAAAATTGAACCTTGAAAACACCACAGACCAGATGAACTACTCATCAATGTCGAGCGAGGAACAGATAAAAGAGCTTAACGCGAAATTGGCACTTGTCAACGCCGAGAGAAAGGAGTTACAGCAACAGATAAACAACCTCGAGTTCAGCAATCGCGAAATGCAGACAACAATTCAAATGACAGAAAGAACAGTTGCAGAGCGTGAAAACCAGATCAAGGTAAAAGAGAATGAGAAAGCTGCACTTGCCAAGAAGGTTTCTCAGTTACAACAAGAGAAACGTGCAATCGAGGAGGAGCGCGACAAATTCCAGAATCAGGTAAATCTTCTTAGAAAAGAGCTAAAAATGTAATTCCACCCATCAATATGTGGTATATAATTATAGCGCTTATCTTACTTGTTGCCGTTGTAGGTACACTGACCTACATCCGAAAACGCAGACACCCTGAAGAGGAGGAGGAAATCAATGCCCCCGATGCCGATTGTTGCGGAGCACATGCAGTGTGCGAAAAGGGGTTAAAAAAGGCCGAAGAGAAAATTGATTACTTCGACGATGAAGATCTTGATGAATATAAGGCGAGGTCTGCCGATTCATACACCGACGATGAGATTGACCGTTTTCGCGATGTGCTCTACACCCTGCAACCCAAGGAGATTGAGGAGTGGCTGATAAGTCTTGAAAAACGTGATATTCAACTGCCTGTAATTCTTAGACAAGAGGCAGTGGAAATGATATATGATTAAAACAATAAAAGGATATTATAATGAACACAGTTAACATTGAAGGACCTAAAAAGAACTCTCTATTGGTTCCTATCATTATTGTAGGTGCAATTGCACTTGTATTGGCTATTATTCTTATTGTAAAAATTCCACAACTCAACGAGATACAAAAGGGGTTGGAGATTGAAAAGCAGGAGTTGCAACAAGAACTTACCGAACTTAGCCAAAGTTACGACAACCTGAAAACTGAAAACGATACTCTTAACGAACAGATGCTTCGCGAGCAGGCAAAGATAACAACCCTACTTGAAAACATGAAAGAGTTCCGCAACAACTCATACGCCGAGATTAACCGTTACAAAAAGGAGATTGGGACCTTGAAAGGCGTTCTTAGAAGTTACATTGTACAGGTTGACTCGTTGAACAAAATCAACTCGGAGCTTCGTGCCGAGAACAAAGAGGTTAAGCAACAAATGGATTGGGTGCGCGAGCGCAACACAAAACTTGAAAAAGAGACCTCGCAACTTAAAGATGTTGTAGAGAAAGCAGCAATATTGCATGCTCAGGATTTGACCATCACTCCAATAAAAGCAAACGGAAAGCGTGGAGATTGGAAGCGTTGCACTCAGCTTAAGGCCGATTTCATTATTGAAAAGAATATTACTGCAGAGCGAGGAGCCAGAACCATATACCTTCGCATAACAAAACCCGATGGCACAATTTTGTGCAGCGATGGCAAGAGCACATTCCGTTACCAAGGCGCAAAACTTGAGTACTCGGCCAAACGTGAAATTCAGTACGAGGGCGAAGAGCTTGAAGCTGCTATCTTCTGCCAGAACGATGGAACATTGAGCAAAGGAGCATACAAAGCAGAAATCTTCAGCAACAATGAACTGATGGCCACTTGCGAGTTTGACTTCAAATAATCATGTCCATGAGAGCCATGCTAGAAATGCCGATTTACGCAATCCTCTTTATGCTGATAACCGACAGCATTTGGTGGCTATTGATTAAAGAGCACTTCACAAAACGGTGGTCGAAATTCGTGTTTTGGGGAGTTTCATTCGGCTTTATTGTTGGCTTGATTGTGTGTATGTTTACATTTCCCAATGTAAAAGATATAAAATCATACAACCTGTTATCAACAATCATTGGAATACTTATATCATGGTATATTCCAAAGGTTCTGTATATCTTTATCCGTTTAATAGGAATGCCATTCACTCTGATCGGAGAAAAAACAGCCAAAGCGGTAAAAGGTACTGCCCTGCTTTTGGCAACTCTTCTTTTCGGTACATGTGTATATGGCTTTACTATTGGCCGTTACAACTACAAAATAAACGAGGTTGAGGTTCCTATAAAGGATTTGCCACGAGGTTTGGTGGGGGTAAAGATTGTACACCTTTCAGATTTACACTTAGGTAGCATGTCCGACGGATATAGCGGAATAGAAAAGATGGTTCAAGATATAAATGGCTTGAACGCCGACCTTGTACTATTCACCGGCGACTTTGTAAACAATATTGCCGAAGAGGCTGTTCCGTTTATTCCAACCCTAAAGCAGATTAAGGCTCGTTATGGAGTTTACGGTGTGCTTGGAAACCATGACTATGGGGATTATCATCGCTGGGACTCAAAGGCAGAAAAGGCCGCTAATCTCAGAAAGCTTATCGAGTACGAAGAGCAGGCCGGAATAAAACTTTTATTGAACCAAAACGTAAAAATTCCCATAGGGCACGATACTCTTCTCCTTGCTGGCGTAGAGAATTGGGGCAAACCTCCATTTCCTCGCTACGGAGATTTAGAGAAGGCCCTTAAAGATAGAGGCAATTTGACAACAATACTTATGTCTCACGATCCATCGCATTGGCAAGCACAGGTAATTTTTCAGAATGTACCTCTTACCCTATCGGGACACACCCATGCCATGCAAATGGGTATTCAGATTGGTAAGTTCAAATGGTCCCCATCAAAATATCTATACCCCGAGTACGATGGTCTTTACAAACACAATGACAGTTATTTGAATGTATCTCGGGGACAGGGCTACCTGGGTATGCCCGGACGAGTTGGATTGCGTCCAAGTATTGATGTAATAACCCTTGTAAAGAGATAAAGCATGACCAAACCACTTCCATACCTATTGATTGGAAAACGCAGACGTGAAATCAAACGTCAATTTCGTCAAATGAACGCAGATTTGAGCCGTGCACGTAAAATGCAGCTTGCTCTGTTGCGTCATAACGACATAAAACTGCCTGACTCACTCGATGCGGGAGTTATGCTTAAACAGTCAAAGAGTGTTGGAGGTGATTTATACATGTACTCGGTACAGGGTAATAATTTCCGTTTCATTGTAGCCGATGTTAGCGGCAAGGGAATGACCGCAGCTCTATACATGTCTGCAATTCACCACATTCTTATCACAATCGATGAAAATGAGACTCCTGCTCAGTTCTGCAATATTCTTAACAAAGAACTTTGCAAACTGAATATCGATGGAATGTTTATGACAATGATAACAGGTACTGTAGATCTTAGAACCGGTAAAGTTGTATATGTGAATGCCGGCCACACAACTCCAATCTATTGGGGAGCAAACAAAAAGCCTAAATTCCTAGATAAAAATACCGATATTCCCATTGGAATAATCGACGATTACTGTTACGAAAACTCCGTAGAACAACTGAATGCCTATGATGTTGTTGTTCTATATACCGATGGAATTACCGACAGCACAAATAAACTTGACGAAAACTTCGGAAAGAATCGTCTACTTGAAACTCTTACCGGTTGTAAAAGTAAAAAGCCTGCCGACATTATAGCCAAGGTATCAAAGGATATTCGCAACTATAACGACCACGTTCCTCAGGCCGATGATATGATTCTTATGGCAATCTGCTACAATGGCGAGGAGTTATTCCATCAGGCAACAGTAATACCACAAGAGACTATTGACGATATTTCACTCAATACAAACGAAATTATCAACGAGATTCAGATTACCATCTGATATCGGTATCGACAACCTGCAACCATGCCTTCAAGGTTTCGGTTGCATAGTTGTTTGTATCAACAGCAAATCTGCCTCCCTTTATATCGTATAGTGCACCGCCCTGATCCGTTGCTACAAACGCAGAGACACTATTACAGAAGTATGCAAATTGAGAAATGCTATCAGCTAACAAATTTTTGCTAAATCGGAAATCAGAATTATCAATACCCAATTGGGCAAGTACGGTCTTAGCCACATCAATCTGCGAACCAATCTCATAAACCACACTGTCCTTAACACCAACAGCACCTCCAAAAAGTATAACCGGAATCTTAAATGTATTTGGATCATTTGCATCGTGCGAACCTCCAACCGTTCTTGTACTATGGTCAGCTACCAATACAAACAGAGTATTGTCATACAACCCCTCTGCCTTACAACCATCAATAAATTTGCCCAAACAACTGTCGGTATAGTAAATTGCACTTTTAAACATCTCCTCGCGATCATCACCGGGGAACTTACGTTCAGTTGGTATGATGAATGGTTCGTGGCTGCTCAAATTATATACCATATAGCAGAATGGTTGCTTTTCACTCTTCATATCTTGCAAAGCCTTCTCATAGGCATATTCATCATGTACACCCCACTTAAATCTATTCTGAATGGCCTCGCCCGAAAAAGAATTTTCATCAATCAACTTATCAAAAGAGAGTCTGGCATATGATTTAAAGTTACCGAAATTCATATCACCTGCATAATAGAAAGCAGTGGTATATCCACTTTCACCTATCTTTTTTATAAACGACGGTCTCTTCATTGACTTCTCGGGAAACTTTACCAGTGCTGTTTTATAGTGCGAGGGCTGACCACTGATAACCCCTGCCAAACCTCGATCCGAACGCATTGCAGTACCGTAAATATTATAGAACAACACCCCTTCGCTTGCCAAACGGTTCAAGTTTGGAGTTACCAAAGAGTCACCGCCCAAAACACCAATGGCATTCGAAGTAAAGCTCTCCATTAAAAGTACTACAACATTCGGACGCTCACAATTAAGAATACTTGTAAAACGTTCAGACGAGTAGCAGCTGGAATTAACAATATCCTCGGCCAGGGTCTGCTCCATAAACTTCAACTCCTTGCCCTTATCCATATGTGTAACTTCGTAAATAAAGTTCCAAACTCCATTAACCGCTGCCTGATTTGCATAACTGCTTGTTGGGTGAAAATAACAGAAACCACTATTCATTGGAGCCACATTTAAACCTCCGCGAATAGGTATAAACAGAAGACCTGCCACCAAAATAGAACTAATCAGATATCGTAATGGTCTGCCCTCTTCATTAGGGAAGCGCACAAATTTCTTATAAACAAACCAACAAAAAAGCCACACTGCAACCATAATGCCAATCAATGTCAGGGCGGTTCCGGCTGTTGTTGATGCCACTGCTGCTCCGGGAGTCTTTAAATATCCAATGGGCGAGGCATCGGAATGAGTTCCCCAATTGGCAAAAATCTCCATATCCACTACGCTGACAATTATCACAATTGATAACAGAATGGCTGTCAAAACATTGAAAAACTTACGACTATAGTTTGCACTTATAACACTGCACAGAATAGAAAGCATCGCTCCTGCCCCTGCCATATATCCTGCAAACGACATATCCATACGGAAACCATGGAGATAAACGCCCCATATATCCGCTCCACTCAGAGCCCTGCTCTCTTCGCCATTCCACAAAAGGAAAATACTCTTCAAAATAAGAGCAATCCCTATCCAAAATATAAAGTATTTTACAAGAAATAGTGTTCTTTTCATAACAAGTCAATTAAAATGGAGGATCGTCATCGTTTCCTGCCGATTTATCAAACATTTCGGTATCGGCAGTCATAATTGAACTACCTACACTCATAGAATCATTCAACTGAACGACATCGGCTTCGGAAATAGCCGACTTTCTTGGTTTTGGTCTTGATTTTGGAATTGTATCCCAATCAACAAACTGGGTATATTGACCACGGAAACGCAATTTAATCTCACCAATACTTCCACTTCTATGCTTTGCAATAATAATCTCGGCCAATCCCTTTTGTGATAATCCGTTACCGTCAACACCTGATTTATTATATACCTCAGGACGATGGATAAAGATAACCATATCCGCATCTTGCTCAATAGAACCCGATTCACGCAAATCCGATAAAATAGGCTTCTTGTCCTGACGGCTCTCCAAACCTCGATTCAACTGCGACAATGCAATCATTGTAATTTCCAGTTCTTTTGCAATTACTTTCAACTGACGTGAAATCATACTCACCTCCTGCTCACGATTACCACGCATATCGGCACCCGCTGTCATAAGTTGCAAATAATCGACAATCACCATCTTAATGCCGTACTTATTCTTCAACATTCTACACTTTGAACGCAGCTCCAATATTGACAAACCTGCGGTATCGTCGATATAAATCGGTGAATTTGAAAGAACTTTAGCACTGTTATTCAGGTGAATCCACTCCTGCTCGGTTAACTGACCGGTTTTCAACTTCTCAGACTCCAACTCTGCCTGACACGACAACATTCTGTACATAAGCTGAACACCCGACATCTCAAGTGAAAAGATTGCCAAAGGAATATTCTGATCCACAGCAATATTCTTGGCCATTGAAAGCACAAAAGCGGTCTTTCCCATTGCAGGACGTGCAGCAATAATCACCAAATCCGACGGTTGCCAACCATGAGTATTCTTATCCAATTCGGTAAATCCGGAGGCAATTCCATTAATACCTGTAACATTCTCAGAAGCCTTCTGAATATTTTGTATGGCCTGTGCCAATAGTGGCGAGGCCTCTTGGGTATCCTTTCTGATATTTGTATCGGCAATATCGAAAACACGTTTCTGTGCACGGTCAATCAAATCCTGCACATCCACAGAATCATCGTATGCCATATTTTGCAACTCGGTACACGAGGTAATCATTTGGCGTTTCAAATACTTCTGCACCAAAATCTTTACATGGAACTCCACATTGGCAGCACTCGCCACTTTGGAAGATAGTGAAGATAGATATGCCATACCTCCAACCTCGTCCAACTCTCCTGTATTTTTCAAATAATCAGTTACAGTAAGCAAATCAACCGGCTGATCCTGAATATTCAACTCCCTGATAGAGTGAAAAATTTTCTGATGGCTCTTCTTATAAAAGGCCTCAGGTTCCAACATATCACCCACCAAAGCATAGGCATCGGACTCAAGCAACAAAGCACTCAAAACTGCCTCCTCAAGATCTACTGCCTGTGGAGGCATTTTACCATAATCGGCAGAATAATCTTTCTGTTTATAATCTTTTTTTCTTTCAGCCATATAATCAAACTACTTACCATTCAACAACTTCTCTGCTGCCATCAAAGCCTCTGGGCTGACACTATCACCACTCATCATAACAGCCAGTTCCTCAACCCTTTCATCTCTTGCCAACAATTTAATTCTGGATAAAGTCTCCTGTTCCGAATCCTCTTTAAACACCTTAAAATGCCAATCACCTGCACTGGCAATCTGTGGCAAATGCGAAATGGCAATAACCTGCATAAAGGTACTCATTTCTCTCAACATTTCAGCCATCTTATAAGCAACTTGTCCCGAAAGTCCGGTATCAATCTCATCAAAAATAACAACAGGCAACTTTTTACACTTGGCCAAAATATACTTAAACGCCAACATAACCCTCGACATCTCACCACCACTGGCAATATTGGCAATATTTCCAGGCTCCTGATTCTTATTGGCAGCAAAAAGGATAGTCACACTATCTGAACCGTTATCCATAAAGCGATCTTCCGGTTGAACCACAACCTTGAACTGAGGATGGGCAATACCAAGACTCTGCAATAGTTCAACCATCAAACGAGTTAAACTATCAACTCCTGCCACGCGTGAATTGTGTAGCTCCTGAGCTACACTCTTTAGTTCAAGCTCGCAAGCTTGAACCATTTTAGTAAGGGTTTGAACCAACTCTCCATTTGACTCAATATTGGACAAACGCTCCTCAATAGCTCTCTGCTCTGCAACCAGTTCATCGGGAGAATCTACCTTGAACTTCAGCTGCAAATCGTATAACACACTCAAACGCTCCTCCACTACCTGTAAACGGACACCATCGCAATCCACATCGGTAGCTTTACGCTCAGCTTCGTCGGCCAAATCTGATAATTCAAGGTAAACGCTCCTTAAACGCTTTTCCAACTCATCTGCGGCGGGGAAAACTGAAGCTATCCGCTCCATCTCTCCCTGTAGAACCCTTAACTGCGATAAAACATCATGCTCACTATCGCGCAAAGAGTAAACCACCCCTCCCAAATTTCCTTTAATCTGTTCGGAATTCTGCAAAATTGCCAACTCCTCCTCCAACTCAACGGCCTCGCCCAAACGCAAATTGGCTGCACTAAGCATATTGAACCGATAGTTCAAGAAATCGGTTTCACTCTCTGCCTTGAACCATTCATCTTTTGCAGATTTCAGCTGTGTTAACAGGCTATTCCGCCTTTGAAACAGTTCAACATAGCGTTCAAGGATTGAACCATTTCCACAAAAAGCATCAAGCATCTCTGTCTGAAAATCGCTTTTACCTAACAGCAATGATTCATGTTGCGAGTGAATATCAATAAGATAGGCACCAAACTCTTTAAGTTGTTTAACTGTAACAGGTGTATCATTGATAAATGAACGCGACTTACCCTCAGAACTAACCTGCCGTCGGACAACCGTGTGATCATCATAGTCCAAATCGTTCACCATGAACCACTCCCTTAAATCATATTCCGACACATCGAAAGTAACCTCAACAACACACTTACCACTCTTATCGCGCACAACCGCACTATCAGCACGTGCTCCAAGCGCTAAATTCAATGCCCCCAAAAGAATGGATTTACCGGCTCCCGTTTCGCCTGTAATCACAGAAAAACCTTTACCTGGCTGCAATTCACACCTCTCTATCAGTGCATAATTCGATATATTGATATTCTCAATCATAGCTCACAAAATTGAACCTCAAAAGTAACAAATATTTGGTAGATTTAATTACAAGTATTACCTTTGTGGCACTAAAAAATAAAGTTCTTTCAATATGATAAGCAGAAGATTAATACGAATAAAGGTGTTGCAAATGGCATACGCACACATTCGTTCTATAGACAAAAAGCTCGATATAACAGAAAAAGAGTTGATAACCAAAAGTATAAAAAGCAGTACAGATCTATACTATTTGACATTATCGTTACTCTCTGATTTGCGATATATGGCAGCAAAGCGTATCGATGCCGGCAAAAACAAATATATGCCCACTGCTCAGGATTTAAATCCGAATATGCGCTTCGCAGAGAATCCTGTAATATTGAAAATCGAACAGACTCAGCACTACCAGAACTACATTTCAAATAACGTTATTGTATGGAACGATGACGAAACTTTGTCATACTTCCTGAACAAACTTCAGAGTAGTGAACTGTATGAAAAATATATGAGTGCCGAGAAGGTAACATTCAAGCAACACTTGAAATTCATAACCGACATGTTGACCGATATAATTCTTTCCGACGATGTATTCTATCAGCACACCGAGGAGAAGAACATATATTGGAATGATGACTATACCACCGTAATGCCTGCAGTTTTGCGCACATTGAAGCGAATTACCGAGGAAGAAGAGATTATCTTTGAAGACCAACTCACTTGTGAAGAGAGCCAGGCAGATGCCGATTTTGCCATACAACTTATTCGCCGTACAGTATGCGATCGCAAAGATTACGATGAACTGATTGCCAAATACACTGTAAACTGGAAAATTGACCGTATGTCGGAAATGGACCGTCTAATTATGGATCTGGCTATCACCGAGTGGATTAACTTCCCTGATATTCCAATCAAGGTAACAATAAACGAGTACCTTGACATTGCCAAGGCATACAGCAGCGAAAAGAGTAACAGCTTTATTAATGGAGTACTTGATAAGATTCTTAGCGACCTTCAAGAGCAAGGCAAAATTCAAAAAGCCGGCCGCGGTTTGTTGGGATAATTTTTAGGTAAAAGAGATTTTTTAAAGATAAAAACAAAAGAGAGGCCGGGTCAAAAGTAATTTTTGATCCGGTTTTCTTTTGTTTGTCATTTTAG